>DASQDN010000655.1:0-4784 GCA_035634155.1 Bryobacteraceae bacterium
CAATTGCAATCCAGAACCGTCCACTGACGAGAAGGCAAACGGTACCGTTCAACGGCTCACCAAGAACGTCAACGCGGTTCAGGCCGTCGCGTTTTGCACCAGAAGCAAGGGTGCTTCCAGTAAAACCAGTGCCCGTTCGACCGTAGCCCGACTTTTCTATCGTTTCACCGACTTCAGAGCCGCCGCGGTAGATGTCGAAGCGAGTCGCTTGAACTGGAGCATCTTGCGCGAGCGTGATCACCGCGATATCGCCGCCGTTTAGAAGATTGCCGTTGAACGTGTTGTGCACATTGACTGACGAGGCGCCGATTATGGAACTGGAGCTAGGTAGGTGAAAAGTCGCAGTGGCCGCGAGAGCGGGATTACCAGAGCTGTCAAAAAAATTGTGGGCAACGGTAAGAATGCGCCGGCCAGTCGGCAGCAACGTGCCTGACCAGCGCGCCGTCCCACCACCCAGAGTTCACCATCTTTCGCGATGGCTCGCCTATCCTACCCGAGCTAGAGTCAGTCCGGGTGCAGGAAGGCTATTTGCAAATGCAGTCGGCCTCAATGCAGTCGTGGTTCGGTACACCACAGCCATTCCTTACTACAGCGGGCACCCCATCCAACTACGTAGTGGGGAGAGCTTGCTGAAAGCGTTAGCCGACTTTCGAGCTCTTCGAATTGTAGCGAGCACCCGAGCTTTTTGTTTTTCATATCAGACTCCTTTCCAAGAACGAGAAATTGCATGCCTACGGCGCGCCACCGAGTATCGTAACGCCATTACGTGCGCAAAGCCCATCTCAAATAACACGCCAGTCGGTTCAGGCACGATGCCTCCGTATTGCACGTGATCAATCTGAAATGCGCTTGGTAGTGTATCGTAGGTGCTCGATATCTCCACGACTCCAATCCCAGCGGCGCAGTCAACCCCAAAGAATCGGTCATCCCCACTACCACTGCTGTCTCCGCCAATAGCGGAAGAATCAAAACGACCTGCGTTATTGAAGGCCCCATCAAAAACAGCAATTGACACGGTGCTGTTTGAAATGCCGTGTGTCCAGACAAAGCCGAAATACGTCGGCAAGCCTCCTAAGTCCACGCGAGCAAAAGCGAGTCTTATGAACGACGTGCTCCGAGGCGGGTCCGTGGGCTGAAAGATGAAAAAATTCGACTCCAAGGAGTAGCCTGTATTCCCCACGCCGTCGATCGCGCTGTCCCCATCTCCGTCGACTGATTCTGTTGTCGGGCCGGGACTGCGTATCTGAGCGTGTGTTGTTGGTAATAGTGGCTGAATAATGCCCGGCGAGTTCAACGCGCCATCCTCAAAATCTTCGAGGAAGAACTGCGAGTTGTCGCCGCTCAGGGGAAATGGACTGTCGGCCGCCGAGCGGTAGGGCGTCGGACCAAAGAATATTGCCGCGGCCCATGCCCGCGAGCCCGCTGGACAACAAGCGACAACTGCGAATAAGAAAAGGAGCCATGCCCCCGACGACAGTCGTTGA
The DNA here is from genome assembly GCA_035634155.1 of Bryobacteraceae bacterium. Taxonomy (GTDB): domain Bacteria; phylum Acidobacteriota; class Terriglobia; order Bryobacterales; family Bryobacteraceae; genus DASQDN01. Next base: position 1,485 of record DASQDN010000655.1, read on the forward strand.
TCCTTGCAAAGCCCCATCGTTCTCTCGCGCGCGTTCCAAAGCGTCGACTGAATGGAGTCTCAGCCTGTAAAAATCGCACTTCACGGCGGATTCTATTATGCCGCGAGAATCATTGCAACTATTTCTATCCTCTTTGCGTATCCACGACTTATCCCACTATAATAAGAAGCTGAGGTGGGAATATGATTTGCAAGCGAGTCATATGTCGTGTAGGTGGGCTCAGCTGAAAGGGACGAGACATCCATATAGTCGCTCAGCAAACTACTCCCGGTGAGAACTATACGATTCTCAAGTATTTCAAATTTAGGCAGCCGGCACATGATCAGATTCCTTTCAGGTCGGAAAAAAAATGGGCGCTACACTAACCACCCGCCGCGCTAGCGACGACGGCGAGCCCGTACCCCGATTACGATGATCAGACCCAAACCAGACGCGGGTTCTGCTACGATAAACCCGTACTGCACGTGGTCGATCTCAATAAAGTCTTGCGATGGGAAGTCGCCCAAATAGCTTCCCGAAATGGTCACTTGCCGAATGCCCACTGGGACGTATATCCCAAAGAAGTTGTCTTCTTTTGTGGCTCCGTCTCCGGCAACATCCCCAAGGCCTGCGCTAATTGGCGAGTTCATGTTCTGGCCAGTCGACGTCGAGATCGACATCGATAGAGACAAGTTTGCAGGGCCGTCTGTCCAAACGAAACCGAATGCTTTAGGAAAAAAGCCAGAACCGTCGGCAAGCAGCTCAAAACCGACGCTGCAGGTGAGAATCGGCGGCTGCATTGGAGCCTCAATGACGACGCGAGTTCGCAACGAATGCCCGTAGCGTCCTGAACCGTCTACTAGGCCGTCGTCAGCGTCCACCGAGTCGGTTCCAGGGCCGGGCGGCGAAACAATGGACAGACCCAACTCGCCGTACAATGGAAAGAGAATTGTCTGCGCAATCCCCGGCGTGTTCAGCTCCCCGTCCTCGAAGTCTTCCAGGTAGAAATTCGGGCCGCCCATGTACGCGGCAAACGGGCTGTCCGCCGCGCTTACGTACGGCGTAGGACCCAAAAATGTAAACGCGGCCTGTGCCCCCGATGCCTGAAGCATCGAGCACAGCAGGCCAAGCGATGCGTAACTGGAAATCTTTGCGGCACTCATGGTTCATGCACCGTACTGAGGGTTGCCTCGTGTTCAAGCAGAAACCCCCCTTCTGCGGCAAGCCGCCTTCACGCAGCATTCATTATGCTTGCGGTGCACTTACGAGTCACTCGATGGTGGAGCGTGCGCAGGCCGCCGAAGCATCTCTTCGCTAGCCACGTAAAGGCCCTACGCAACTGACGAACAGAGTGCAAGTATCCACCCCCGATTACTCCCCCTGTTATCCAGCGGGTCGTCGCGAACGGGTCAGCATGCGCGGAGGTTCGGGCGGGCGAATCGTTCGCAAATGCCCGATTGGCCAGCTAGGATGGGGCCTTGTCATTTCGGAGGGGCCGTCTCGACTGCCCGCCTTCGTTCAGCCGCGCGACGCGGCCTTCAAGCCGGCACTGGCCAAGGTATGCCATGATTCGACGAAGCCGCCCGCGGTCCACCTACCAGCGCTCAGCCGTAATCGGGCGAACGCTGCGGATCGAGTCCCTCGAAACCCGCCGCATGCTCGCGTTCGATGTCATCCAGCTTGCGGATGCACGTCCGGGCCCGGCGGGCTCGGCGCCACAGGAACTCACAGTCGTCGGCGGCACGATGTTCTTCTCTGCCGAAAATGTCGCGGGCAACCGCGAGCTTTGGAAATCCGACGGCACGCCGTCGGGGACGCTTCAGATCGAGGAAATTTTCTACAGCGAACACGCGTCGTATCCGTCGCAACTGACCCCGTTTAATGGCCTGCTTTACTTCCAGGCTCACACCAACAGTGGCAGCCCGATAGGTCGCGAGCTATGGCGCAGCGATGGGACCGCCGCCGGCACGTTCCTCGTCAAGAACATCTATTTCGGCAGTGGCGGCGCCTTTGATGCCCCGCCCACGACGCGCACGCCCTTTGCCGTGATGAACGACGCATTCTATTTTCGCGCCAATGACGGCGTCCATGGCGTGGAGCTCTGGCGCAGCAATGGCACTGAGGCGGGTACGACCCGCGTTACGGATATCAACCCCGGCGATGCAAGCGCCAACGTGCGCGATCTGACGGTCATCGGCAACACGTTGTACTTTGTGGCCGACAATGGCGCGGGCAGTCAACTTTGGCGCACCGATGGCACGCCCGGCGTCGCCGCGATGGTGAAAGATATTCGTCCCGGCGGAGACGCCGAACTGGCCTACCTCACTCCCATGGGGGATGCGCTGTACTTCCGCGCCAACGACGGAATCACCGGCATCGAACTTTGGAAGAGCGATGGCACGGCCGAAGGCACGGTCCGCGTCAAAGATATTCGACCAGGCGGACCAACCTCCTCGGCCTTCCCCAACGAACTTACCAACGTTAACGGCACGCTGTTCTTCACGGCGATCGACGCGGGCGGCAACCGGGAGCTCCATAAGTCCGACGGCACGACCCTGGGCACGATCAAGGTCAAGGAGATCAACGCGGGCCTCGCGTCCGCTGATCCAAAAGAGCTGACCGAGATGGGCGGCGCCCTGTACTTTACCGCCAACGACGGCGCCGCGCGGCGGCTCTTTCGATCAGACGGCTCAGATGCCGGAACCGCCTCCATTGTCGCCGCGACCAACCCCGCGAGCCTGGCCGCTCTCAACGGCACGCTGTTTTTCGCCGCCGAGTCGCCTGGCGCCGGAGTCGAGCTCTGGAGCTACACGGCAGGGGCGGCCCCCTTGGTCGCCACGCAGAACATCGCCGCGGACGCCACGAGCAGCAGCCCGCGCGAAATGGTCGACTTTGCCGGCCGGCTATTCTTGGTGGCAACGACGCCCGGAAGCGGCACGGAGGTGTTCCGCCAGTCGCCCGCCTCGTATGGCAACTACGCAGACGACCGCCGCGTGGACGGCATGGACTTCGTCGCCTGGCAGCGATCTCTTGGCGGCGCCTCCACGGCAGTCGACGGCGACCGCAGCGGCGTCGTCGATGCGAACGACCTCAACATTTGGCGCGCCAACTTCGGATTCGCATTCCCCCCCTTGCCCGATCCGCCGACGGGCGGCCCTACTAGTTCTGGCGGCGGACTTGCCTACATTCCTCCAATCTCCTTCATACCAGCGACACACTTGGTCGCCGCCGGAGAGTCCTCAGTGCCATCCGACCGCGCGGCGGCGATCGCACGGCCAGAGCCGGACGAAGTGCGTGACGCCGCCTTCGCCCAGTTCGCAG
>DASQDN010000656.1:0-3502 GCA_035634155.1 Bryobacteraceae bacterium
GTATGGGCCACCTGACCGCGATCAAGCTCGTTGGCAAGGTCAGCGAAGCCGGCGAAGTGATGCGCGAGATCGGCTGCCAGATTCTGGGTGAAGAGGTCCTCAGCGAAGCGCAAGCCCGGATCACGGAAGCCGAATCCGATCAGGATCGTTAGATCGGATGCGTTTTGCCGTTTTCAAGCGCTCTTGTCAGGCGGTTGACACGCCATCGCAAATTGAACGCCAAGGTGCGAGAATCGGAAGTATTGTATATTCGTGAGGCTTATATCTTCTTTGGCCTGATCGCCAAAATTGCCTATTAACCCAGTGCCCAAGCCCCGTCCTACCACTTCGGCAGCCGAAGCGATCTTGAATCGGGGCAGCGTGGATACGCGCAGCAATCTTAATCGCAGCAAGTTGTCAATAACAGTAGCCACTTCGGTTTTTATGACCTTTGCCGCCCGTGCGGTAACCGACTTGTAATCACCGAGCGACCAGCCCGAGATATCGAGATCTTCCTGCTCAACACGTGCGATCTCGCCTTTTGCGTAGAAGAACAAGTGGTCAAGAACTACGGCATCGTCCGGTGTCAGTTGCGAAAGGATGCTGGGGAAAGTTTGAGGAATCTTCTTCTGCGGGTGGCCGGCGTTGGCGATCAGTGCGGCCCATTTTTTCTGCAGTGTCTCGTCGTCCTCAATCGATGCCTGCTGTATCGATGGCAGCCAGACATTTTCGGGTATCTCCACAGGGTTGTATCCCCCATCTTCAATCATTGACTGCACTAGCTGCAGAAGCTTGAGCCTGCGCTTGAATCGCCGCGCCTGCAATGCATCCTGCCATATGCCGCCTATCTCATCAACTGCCCCTCCAAAGAGCCGCTCCAACAAGGTGGCGAACGGTTTCAGTGCTGCTTCCACGCCAGCTTTAACAAGATCATCCTCGGACATATGTGAATGCTAGCACCTGACGACCTTCCCCAGTTTCTGTGTTGAATTCCGCAACAAACGTGTGGGATAACCCCCAACCCGGCGGCAGTCTGAAAATCCCCCACTCCTAACTGGCTGTAAACAAAGCAGAAGGTTATTGGCGACCGGAGTGCTGCTACTTGGCCGGAAACGCGTATGCGTAGGCTTATCTCACCAGTTACTCTCGGTCGACTTTCGATCCTATCGGCGGTGATCCTCGGCTCGGCGCTCCTAGTTAGTTCTGAGCGGCCCGCTTTCACCCAGCGCGATAAGGCATTCTATATGGACGAAAAGGACGTGTCCTTCGTCCGCCCTGGTCTTGTTATCAAAATCACCAGCGCCGATGTCGCAAGTGATGGGACCATCAAGACGACCTTCAAACTGACCGATCCAAAAGGACTCCCGTTGGATCGCGCCGGCGTGGTCACCCCCGGCGCCATTTCAGTCAGCTTCATCGCGGCGACAATTCCTAGCAACTCCAGCCAGTACACCGCTTACACAACCCGCGTACAGGCGAGCCCAAGCACGGGCAAGTCCGCTACCCAGGCGGCGGGCGAGAACAACGGGACGTTCGCGCAGGTCGGCGAAGGTGAGTATACCTACACCTTCCGCATCAAAGCTCCGGCCACGATAGACCGCGGCGCTACGCACAGCATCGGCGCATATGGCTCGCGGAACCTCTCCGAGTTCGATCTCGGCACGCAATACGATGACGACGTCTTCACCTTTGTGCCGGCCGGTGGCGCCATCACCAAGACTCGCGATGTCATCAAGACCGCGACTTGCAACGGCTGCCACGACCAGCTTGCGTTCCATGGCGGATCCCGCCGGACCATGGAACTCTGCGTCATGTGCCACACGCCGCAAACCGTTGACCCCGACACCGGGAACACCCAGGACTTGGTCGTGCTCGCGCACAAGATCCACATGGGCGCGAATCTTCCTAGTGTGCAGGCTGGAACCCCGTACCAGGTCATCGGCAACGGTCAATCGGTTCACGACTATTCTGAAATTGTCCACCCCGCCGACGCGCGCAACTGCCAGTCCTGCCACGGCAAGGACACCGCCGCGCAGAAGGATGCATGGCTGAAGCCCAGCCGCGCCGCCTGCGGCGCCTGCCACGATGACGTCGACTTTGCCAGCGGCAAGGGCCACGTGAATTTGCCCCAGGTTTCCGATAACCAGTGCTCGAACTGCCACACGCCGGAAGGCGAGTTGGAGTTCGATGCTTCCATCAAAGGGGCGCACACCATTCCACGCTTCTCCAAGTCGCTGCCCGGTGTAGTGTTTGAAATCGTCCGCGTCGCGGACGGCACGGCCGGGAAAGCTCCGACGGTGACGTTCAGCATCAAGGACAAATCCGGTGCCCCGGTCCCTGCCTCCTCGCTGTCGACGCTGCGCCTTTACTATGCCGGGCCCACGTCAGATTATGCCGGCTTCGTGATGGAAGACGCTCTTCGGGCGCCCTGCGCGGGCGACGGGACCTGCACTTACACCTTTTCGCGGCCGTTACCAAGTGATGCAAAAGGCACTTTCGCGGTCTACATTGAGGGATACAAGAACGCTACCTTGATGGAAGGAACCACGAAGCAGATCACCCAGCGCGATGCTGGAATGAACAAGGTTGCGTACTTCTCCGTGGATGGCTCTAAGGCCGAACCGCGCCGCGCCGTGGTCGATATCGCCAAGTGCAACGCTTGCCACGGCAATCTGGCGTTCCACGGCGACCAACGCAACACGGTTGAAGGCTGCGTCGTGTGCCACAACCCGAATCAGACCGACTCGGCCCGGCGCCCTGCGGCGCAGAATCCGGCGCAAACGGTCGACTTCCGAACCATGGTCCACCGTCTCCATCGCGGCCATGCCGCCGACGAAGAGTATACGGTGTACGGCTTCGGCAACGTTGCTCACGATCTCCGCTTCGGATACCCGGGCGACCTTCGCAATTGCAACGCCTGCCACGTCAATGATTCGCAACAGGTGCCTCTGAACAACGATCAGTTGGCTGTAAAGACCCCGCGTGGCCTGCTCGATCCGACTCCGCCGGAAACGGCGGCCTGCATCAGTTGCCACACCAGTAGTTACGCTGCAGCGCATGCGCTCGCGAACACCAATAAGATCGGTGAAAGCTGCGCGACCTGCCACGGCAAGAACTCCGAGTTCTCCGTGGATAAGTCACACGCTCGTTAAAACGACATGAATCCTAAACTCCTGGACATAATGCTTGGAGTTACGCTCGGGGCTGCACTCTTCGCGGGGCAGCTCCCGCTTCTTGCGCAGGCAACTCCGCCTGCCGCCGAAGCCGAGAACAAAGAGAACGCGGGCGGCGCAGCCACGTACGTTACCTCCGCCGTTTGCCAAGGCTGTCACGAAGACATTTTCAAAGCATTCCAGAAGAATGCCCATAACGCGCTGGAGACGAACAAACGGCGCGGATGGGAAGAGAAGTCGTGTGAGTCATGCCACGGGCCGGGCTCAAAGCACGCGGAAACCGTTTCACCCGACGCCATCAAGAATCCGGCCAAGATGAAGCCGTCGGCCGCTGACCGGAGCTGCCTTAG
>DASQDN010000657.1:0-19060 GCA_035634155.1 Bryobacteraceae bacterium
GGCGGTTTGCCCGGCTCCATCGGTGCTTCGCCTTTGCAGGTCCAGTTGCCCATTATCCTGTGCAGCCATTGGTGTTCCTTCTGTGGTTCGGCTTTCATTGGCGTTCCTCCAGATCTCAGGGTCGCGTTCATGGCTGATACTGTCAAGAGAACGCGTGTCCGACAAACCCTTAAGGCTCCTTACGAAATGATCTCGATCGTTATGCCCGCGTACAACGAGGCTGAGATTATCGAGACGAGCGTCCGCGAGTGGCATCAGGAGGTGGTCAGCCGAATCGTGGGCTCGGAACTCATCGTGGTGAATGATTGCAGTACCGATGCTACGGGTGAGATTCTGGCACGGCTCGCGGGTGAGCTTCCCGGCTTGAGGCCGGTGACGCCGGATCGGAATGCGGGACACGGGCAGGCGTTGTTGTACGGCTACCGGCTGGCTACACAGCCATGGGTTTTTCAGACCGATAGTGACCGACAGCATGTTCCGGCGGAGTTTTGGTCCTTGTGGGAATTGCGCGAGTCGCGTGACTTTGTGTTCGGGGCGAGGAATGCGCGGGCGGATGGTTTAACGCGCGCGTGTATCTCCACGGTGATGCGCCTGCTGAATTACGCGCTTTGGAGAACGTGGATTCGCGATGCAAACTGTCCGTTCAAGCTGATGCGGCGTGAGGCGTTGGAGAGAGTACTCGCGCGGGTGCCGAAAGACACGTTTATCCCGATGGTGATGGTATCGGTGCTGGCTCGGACGATGGGCTTTCGAGTAGCCGAGGTCGCGGTGACGCACGTGCCGCGGCGCGGCGGTACGCAGTCGCTTGCGGGTTTGGGGAAGTGGTGCCGGGTCGGCTTTCGATGCGCGAAAGAACTGGCCGCGCATCGGAATGCAGTGCGATGGTCCGCCGATTAGGTTTATCTAAATGTGACTGGGACCGTTATGTCCGACCGGTACTGGACATGAACGGGCATCCGCTCAGACTCCGCGGATTGGGTGTTGAACGTGCTGGCCGGGGTCCAGAGAAAGAGCTGGAGTCGTGAAGTGTCACTTCCGATATCGAAGTCGCGGAGCAATGCCGCAGGGATCTGAACCTTTCCTGCCGACGCGGACGCAGAGCACGCGATGGGGATCGTGGTTGTCCAGGTCGTGAAGGGCGTGACCTGCACGGTTCGTGGCCCTTGCAGCAGGACTCGCACGCTCGCCTCCGCCGCCTGTTCTTCTGCGTTCCACTCCACGACGAGGTCTCGCGTGCGGTCGATCGTGCGAACGGCTGCGTAGTTCGTGATCTGGAGCGCGGGCGGGATGTTGAAGGAGTGCCTGAACGGTCCGTTGGCTGGACTGCCAGCAGCTTCAACAACCCAAGCTCCTGGAGTCCATGCGGATGGAGGCACAAGGTTCACATCGGTCGTGGGAGTTGCAGGCGCAGAGGCCTGCGCGAGGTAGGAGTAATTGCCGCCTCGCGACGGATCGTCCGGACGGATCTCGATCTGTTTCCCGGCGGATGTGAGGCTTACACGATTGCCCACGCTACGCGGTTCGCCTCCATGGAAGATGAGACCGCCCGCGGACGGATCAAGGACCTGGCATGCTTCCGATTGCGGACGAGGACGCTCCATGATGCCCATGATGGCGATGGTGGGCGCCGTCATCGCATAGAACGATGCTGTTGCCCCCTCCGATCTGATGAACCGGTCCAACTGATTGGATGGCGGCGCAACGCTGCTCCAAAGGTTGATGAAGCCGAGCGGGGCTGTACCGCCAGCGTCGATCTCAGCCATCTGCCGTGCCGTGAGGCCGAAGGGATGCGCGCACGGTGCGTCGGTGCGCGATGTACTCAGGGTGGTGAAGTTTGCCGGTACTCCCGCGACCTTTATGGTCAACGGAACGTAGCAGCCTTCCGCGATACCGGCGTTCTCCGGAACTTGTAGATTGATCTGATCTACGCCCTTGATGCCAGGCGCGGGTCCTGCATACTGCACCTGCAGGCGCTGCTCGCCAAGCGTCGCTTCGATGTCGGCCGGCGCGGTCTTGCCGAGTCCAGTTGCCCATATGGTGACGAAGTCGCCCGGTCGCGCTGGGCGGGTGAGAGCGTTGGGTTCCACTCGGCCGTTCCGCGTATTCTGGGCGATCGCCGGACCGAAGCCGCTTAGGGAGGTAAAGATTCCAGGTTCGGAAGCTACGATCCGAATCGGCGCGGTGGCGACGACTGCGTCGTCAATTCGGAGCACGAGCGCCGCTACGCCAGGTTGCACATGCTCGGGAATGAGCGCCGTCATTCGAGGAAACTGTAAATTACTCGCGAGAATTTCCACCGGAATAGCAGGTCCATCAAACCATCGTTGCTCGATTGTGAGGGAAGGCTTTAGCCCCGGAGTGAACCAGGAGGAGGGCGTTTCACCACCGCCGCGCAGGACTAGGTTGACATAGATGAGGGATCGCGGCGCCACCGGCGCGCCGTCGATGATCGATACCGCTTTGGCTGGATGGTAGATCTGCAGTTCGGCCTGTTGGCCGAATAAGCAGCTAAGGTAAATCAGCCCGCACAAGAATATCCGCACGAAATCTATTATGGACCATTTCCGAGATACGACGGCGTAATTCGAAGCCGGCCTTGAAGCTTTTTCGCCCTCCGCCGCCGCAGATGCTGATTCACTTCTTCCAGCGATCCGAATAGGCCGACAAATGCGCGATCGAGACGCGAAGGACACTGCCGCCGGGGACGGAAGTCACGACTACGGAACTGGTCGTTGGATGCGATGACGGCCGCGCCCATCGGACGATACTCATGCGTGCCTTGCGCCCAGGCTTGGGAGCTTTCCGCGTCGATCCACAATGCGAACCCCATTACGGATACGATATACGCATGACTCGGCGAGATTTCATTCCGGTGGTTGCCGCTGCTCTTCCTCTGCTTGCGCAAGACGGCGCCAAACCGGTGTATCGCAAAGGAAAGCTGAAACAGGCTCTGTGCAACGGAGTGTTCGGCAGGGGTATGCCGCTGGAAGAGCGGTGCAAGCATGCCGCCCGTCTGGGCGTGTATGGAATTGATCTGATCGCGCCAAAGGACTGGCCGACCCTGAAGAAGTACGGGCTCATCTCGACCATGACACCGGGCTGCGGCACCATACCCGAAGGGTTCAACAAAGTGGAGAACCATGATCGGTTCGAAGCGATTGCGCACGAACTGATCGATCAATGCGCGGCCGGCGGATCGCCCAACATGATCGGCTTGACCGGTGAACGCAAAGGCCAGGACCCGCGCAAGGGCATCGACAATTGCGTCACGTTCATGAACAAGATCAAGGCCCACCTGGAAGATAAGAACATCACCATGTGCGTCGAGTACCTCAATAGCAAGGTGAACCACAAGGACTACGACTTCGACCACATGGCGTACGGAGTGGAGATGTGCAAGCGCGTGAATTCACCGCGCGTGAAGATCCTGTACGACATGTATCACGTGCAGATCATGGAAGGCGACATCATTCGCATGATGCGGGACAACATCCAGCACATCGGGCATTTCCATACCGCGGGCAATCCGGGCCGGCACGAGATGGACGATACGCAGGAGATGAATTATCGCGGTATCGCACAGGCGATCGCGGCGGTTGGTTTCCAAGGCTTCATCTCGCACGAGTACTCGCCGACCCGCGATCCGATTACGTCCTTGGAAGAAACGCTGAAGATCTTCGACGTCGTGTAGGCGCGTCAAGCCCTCCGGGCGAGGGGCGAGAAACTCCCCTCGCTCATCAGGAAAATATAGGGCTGAACATCCTGCTCAGGCGTGTGCTCCCAATAGCGCAACAGAATGGTATACACCAGCATGCCCGTCTCCCCTTCCCCGAACAGGAGGAATCGCAGCGCCTGCTCCATGGGATTGAGCTGAGTCAATCCGAGGTAGATGGCGATGGGGTCGATTAGCTCACTCAAGTACGCGATGGTGTTGGCGATCGCGATGGCTCCGGTCACATTGATGACGTAGTTACCGTCCTCGCGACAAACTTCCACCTGCAGCGGGGCCAGGAACTCGCTGCGGTTGTCGAGCAGGAACACATGGACGAACGCCAGCTTATCCTGGGATTTGTAATATTCGTTGATTTCCTTGCATTTGTGGCGGCGCGCCTGCTCGGTGGGCGTTTTGATGGGTACCAGACTGACCTTCTTGCCACTAACCTCTTTCCACAATTCAGCCGAATTCGGATCGCAGAAGGAGATATCGGAAACGCGCAATTCGGTGGAGCGGCGGTAACGGCTTACCCCGCTAACCGTCAGCATCAGGAGGATGAACGCCGCCGTGATGATCATGCCATCGGGCCGCTCAATGGCGTTGCCAAGCAGCGCGTACGCGAAGATAGCCGCGACGCCCCAGCAGTAGAAACTCATCGCGCGCTTGCCTTCACGGCCCAAGGCCAAGGCCGCCGCGATAGCGCCTGACAGCATCAATCCCAGTACGCCGGTGGCATAAGCGCCGCCTTGTGCCTCCACTTCAGCACGGAAGAAAAGCGTGACCGCCACCGTGATCAGAAAGAGCACCAGCACCAAAGGGCGCGGATAAGCAACCCACGCGGGCGCCATACCGAACCGAGGCAGATAGCGAGGAATCAGGTGCAGCAGCCCGACCATGGCCGAGGCGCCGGCGAACCAAAGGATGAGGATCGTCGAAACGTCGTAGACGCTGCCGAAAATGCCGCCGAGATACGTGTGGGCCAAGTAGGCGATGGCGCGACCGCTGGCCGGGCCGCCCTCCACGTAGGCAGACTCGGGGATTAGCAGCGTCGTCACAAAGCTCGATGACATTAGCATGATGCTCATGATGATGGCGGCCGCGGCGAGCAGCTTTTGCGTATTGACGATTCGGCCTTCGGGCGGGGTCCCTGGGCGGTCGGTTTCGCGTCCTCGGATCAGCGGCATTACTGAAACTCCGGTTTCGAAACCGCTGAGGCCCAGTGCCAGTTTCGGGAAGATCAGTCCTGAAGCAATCGCGACACTGGTCCAGTCGCCGTGCCCGGTCAATGCGGTCTTCCAGCCCGGAAACACCGTCGGGTGGCTGATCACCTCCATGAAACCTCGAATCAGCACCACCACATTCAACAGCAGGTACGGTACGGCGACGAACGTTGCCAGGCCAATCGCTTCATTGAATCCGCGCAGGAACAACAGCGCGAGTCCGAATAGAAGCACGATCGTAACCAACATCTGGTGGTCGCCGAGGTATCCGTGCAGAAATGGGTTCTCGATGGCGTGCAGAGCGGCATCGGCCGCCGAAAGCGTCATCGTGACGATGAAGCCGGTGGCGGCGAATCCAAGCAGCACCAGCACCAACAGCTTTCCGCTCCAGCCGTGGAGCAGCACCTCCAGCATGGCCACCGACCCAAGTCCCACATAGGATCGCCGAGCTACCTGCGCGTACATCGGCAAGGCGCAGAACAACGTCACAGCGATCAGGAACGCCGTCGCGATCGGCGCCAGCGCGCCCGCCGCCAGAAGAGCGATACCTGGTTGATAACCCAGTGTGGAAAAGTAGTCGACGCCCGTCAGCCATAAGACCAAGTACCAGGGATGCGTATGCCCGTGCTCCTCCATGGTGTCGAGCCGGTGCCCGGTGAAAAGCCAGCGCCCGAACGCGCTCTTCCGTTCCTTATGAACTGCGTACGGATTGTGCGGACTAAACGCGCCAGTGTCCGGCGGAGGCGCCGTTTTGGAGTCGGACATGTTCTAGTGTCAGACTACTGTACTCCCATGACAGGTTTCGCGGGAGTTCACGAGATTCAACGGGAGCAACATCGTTGACTCCAACGGGGATGGTTCGCTAATCTCTAGTTGCCGATAGGAGATTAGCGGATTCGTCGATGAACATCTCGGTGAAAGGTGAATACGCCCTGCACGCGGTGTTCGATCTGGCGTTGCAGCCGCCGGGGGAACCGATCAAAATTGCCGACATCGCTCGCCGTCAGCAGATTCCGCAGAAGTTTCTGGAGTTGATCCTGGCGGGCTTGAAGCAGGGCGGATTCGTGGAATCGCGACGCGGCGCGGAGGGCGGATACCTTCTGGCGAAACCGGCTGACGCGATCACGGTCGGCCAAGTGATCCGGTTCATGGAAGGGAGCCGCAACGGCAAGCCGAAGGACTTAGGCCGCAATCCTTTCGTTGCGCTATGGCAAAGTGTGGACAGCGCCGTTTCCCAGGTAGTGGACCAGACAAGTTTCGGCGATTTGGCGCGGCAATGGCGCGAGAAGCAGGGAAACTACATCCCTAACTGGGACATTTAGAAGGAAGAAGGAGTTAGGATACCGTGCAGTTTCAGGACAGTTCATTGAGCATCGGCCGGACGCCCCTTGTCCGACTGAATCGGGTGACGGATGGCGCGAAAGCAACGGTGCTCGCCAAGATAGAGGCGCGCAACCCGGCGTTCTCGGTGAAGTGCCGCATTGGAGCCGCAATGGTTTGGGACGCGGAGAAGCGCGGCGTGCTCAAGCCCGGCAAGGAACTGATCGAACCCACCAGCGGCAATACGGGTATCGCGCTCGCCTTCGTCGCGGCGGCCCGCGGGTATCCGATCACGCTCACAATGCCGGAGACGATGTCGTTGGAACGTCGCAAGGTGCTGAAAGCGTTTGGCGCCAATCTCGTTCTGACCGAAGGCGCGCAAGGGATGAAGGGATCGATCGCAAAAGCAGAACAGATCTGCGCCTCGGACCCGAACCGCTACGTCCTGCTGCAGCAGTTCAAGAATCCCGCCAATCCGGAGATCCACTTCAAGACCACGGGACCCGAAATCTGGGACGACACCAATGGCGAGATCGACGTTCTCGTGTCGGGGGTGGGTACGGGTGGGACCATCACCGGCGTCTCCCGATATATCAAGGGCGAGAAGGGCAAGAAGATCCTTTCGGTGGCCGTAGAACCAACGCACAGCCCCGTCATCTCGCAAACTATGCGGGGTGAGGAGCTGAAGCCGGGACCGCACAAGATCCAAGGTATCGGCGCGGGCTTCATTCCGGATAACCTCGATATAAGTGTGGTCGATCGTGTTGAGTTGGTTACAAATGACGAGTCTATTGAAATGTCGCGCCGACTCGCGCGAGAGGAAGGTCTGTTGAGCGGCATCTCCTGTGGCGCAGCGGCGGCGGCGGCGGTACGCATTGCAAAGCAGTCGGAAATGGCTGGAAAGACAATCGTTGTAGTACTACCCGATGCGGGCGAACGCTACCTCAGTTCAGCCTTGTTTGAAGGCATGTTCACCGAGTAAGAAATTCTCCGGATTTTTTAAAGGGGCCGTAACTTCCGCCGTCCCTTTTTCGCTTTACCATTAACCCCGTTAAAGCGGGCGCGACTCACCCATCACCCAAACCCCGCGCCCGCCCCCCTCGAAAAGTCCACTGGTAAACTGAAGCTTCCCCGTGGACCTCGGCACTCCTCTCACATATGTCAAAGGTGTCGGCCCCGGCCGTGCGGCGAGGTTGGAGGCCAAAGGCCTCACCACCGTTGAAGACCTGCTCGTTTATCTCCCACTCCGGTACGAAGATCGCAGCAATCTGAAGCCGATTTCCCAACTCGCCCCGGGCGAGATGGCGACGGTTATCGCTGAAGTGCGTAGCGCCCGCATGTCGGGCTTCAAACGGCGCAACCTGGGATTGTTCGAAGTGACGTTCGCCGACGCTTCGGGCGAAACCCTGCACGGCAAGTGGTTCCACGGCGGGTATCTCGCAAACGTGCTGGCGCCCGGTGTGCGGGTGGCGCTTTACGGCAAGATCGAGTTCGACACGTACGGCGGTCGCCTGCAGGTGATGCACCCTGAATTCGAGCTTCTTGCCGGCGACGACGACGAAGGCGAGACCAGCCTTCACACCGGACGCATTGTTCCGATCTATGAGGCGGCCGCGAAGATCACAACGCGAATCTTTCGGTCGCTGCTTCGAAGGGTGCTGGATGAGTTGCCGGTGCTGCCGGATCCCCTGCCCGATCATCTGCGTGATCGGTTGAAACTGCCGGATCGCAACACTGCGGTCCAGACGGTGCATTTCCCTTCTGAGCGCGAAGACCTCCGCCTGTTGAACGCATTTCGCTCGCAAGCGCATTTCCGGCTCATCTTCGAAGAGTTCTTTTGGCTGGAAACAGGGCTGGCGCTAAAACGCGCAAAGGCGCGCACCGTAGAGGGCATCCAGTTCGAGCTTACCGATGCGGTTCGCGCACAGATCAAAGCGATGCTTCCCTTCAAGCCCACCAACGCGCAGAAACGTGTGCTGGGCGAGATCGCGGCGGATATGGCGGCTCCGCATCCCATGAACCGGCTGTTGCAGGGCGATGTGGGTAGCGGGAAAACGCTGGTAGCGGCAGAGGCGGCCGTGATCGCGATTGAGAACGGCTACCAGGTCGCGCTGCTGGCTCCGACCGAGATCCTGGCGGCGCAGCATTATTTGTCCTTCAAGTCGCTGTTCGGAAAGCTCGGATATGTGCCGGTGCTTTTGACCGGTTCAAATACCGCTCGCGAAAAGCTGCAGTTGAAGAAGCTGGTTGCGGAAGGCCTTGCCAAGATCGCTATCGGCACGCATGCGCTGCTCGAGTCCGATGTGGAGTTTCGGCGGCTGGGACTTGCCATCATCGACGAGCAGCACCGATTCGGAGTGATGCAGCGTTTGCGGTTGTACGAAAAGGGTCGGCGTCCGGATGTTCTTGTGATGACCGCGACGCCTATCCCGCGAACACTGGCCCTCACGTTCTATGGCGATCTGGATACGTCCGTCATTGACGAGCTTCCGCCTGGACGCAAGCCAATCCAGACAAAGCACGTGATGGAAGATCGCGTGGAGCAGGTTTACAGCTTCCTGCAGAAGCAAGTGGAGGCCGGGCGCCAAGCGTACGTGGTTTATCCGGTGATTGAAGAATCGGAAACACAGGCGATGAAAGCCGCTCAAGCCATGCACCAGCAGCTCTCGGAGGTCGTGTTCCCGCAGTTCCGGGTCGCGCTCCTGCATGGCAAGATGCCCGCCGACGAGAAAGAACAGACAATGGCTCGCTTTAAGCAGGGTGAGACGCAGATCCTGGTTTGCACTACTGTGATCGAGGTGGGTGTCGACGTGCCGAACGCGTCCGTGATGGTGATCGAGCAGGCCGAGCGATTCGGGCTTGCTCAGCTCCACCAGTTGCGGGGGCGCGTCGGTCGTGGTGGCGAGCAGAGTTATTGCATTCTGGTGACGGGCAAGCTCGGCGACACGGCAAGAGAGCGCATTCGCACCATGGTGGAGTCGAACGACGGCTTCTACATCGCGGAGATGGACATGAGGCTGCGCGGACCGGGCGAGTTCTTCGGCACCAAGCAATCCGGGCTGCCGTCGTTGCGCATCGCCAATATCCTGCGTGACGGAGAGATCCTGGAGATCGCGCGAACCGAAGCCATTGCGTTGGTGGATCATCCACCTTCGGCGGAGATGCTGCGCGACGCGCTGGCATACGTGCAGACGCACTGGCAGCGGCGTTATGGTCTGGTTCAGGTGGGGTGAGGGTTATGCGGGTGATTGCGGGAGAGTTTCGAAGCCGGGTGCTGAAAACCGTTCCAGGGATGGAAACGAGGCCGACGCCGGACCGGCTGCGGGAATCGCTGTTCAATGTGTTAGCGCCGGAGATTGAGGGCGTGGTGTTCCTTGACGCATACGCGGGCTCGGGAGCAGTGGGCATCGAGGCGGTGAGCCGGGGAGCGGCCAAGGCGATCTTGATCGAGCGGGCTCGCGCAGCCGCGGACGTGATTCGCGAAAACGTGGGGGCGTTGAAACTAGCCGGACGTGTGGAAGTGCTGCACGGGCGCGTGCTGCAATACCTGCCGCATCGCAAGGCTGATATCGCATTCCTGGACCCGCCGTACGAGTTGCAGAAGGAATACTCGGAAAGTTTGGAGATCCTCGCGGCCGGAGAAACTCCCCTTGTCATTGTGCAGCACTCATCGCGCATGAAGCTGGAGGAGCAGTACGGATCGCTGCATCGCTCGCGTGTGTTGACCCAGCGCGAAAACAGCTTGAGCTTTTATCGCCGCGCCTAGTCGTGGCGTAGCGCGTCAAGCGGATTCACGCGCAAAGCTCGCCTGGCGGGAACAAGCGACGCCAGCACCGCGGCAATCGCAAACACCGCTACAGCCGCCGAGTACGCGATTGGATCCAGATGGCTGACACCATACAACTGCCGCCGAAGGAGTTGCGACAAAGCGGCGGCTCCCGCGATGCCGATCAGTAGACCGATGACGACCGGCCGCGAAAACTGCCGAAGCACGAGTGACAACACCTGCGTCGGCACAGCGCCCAATGCCATGCGAATTCCGATCTCCTTGGTACGTTGAGACACCGCATACGCAACGAGTCCGACAATGCCAAGGCATGCCAGCAGCAGCGCAATTCCGCCAAGCAAGGTGACGGCAAGGGCGCTACGCTGCACCCCTTCGAGCCGTCGCCCGAAAGCGGTACGTAGCAGCTCGATCTCAGGAGTGACTTTAGGATCGGTGGCCTTCGATACCGTTCGAATCATTGCGGTGATGCTTTCCGGCGCGACCGAAGACCGCACCAGCACAGAGGCGCCGGGCAGATCGGCGGCGCCGGCGAGGAAGTAGCATTCCACCGCGTCCGGGTCTTCCAGCGCCATGGCTCGCGCGTTTCCAGCAACCCCTACAACCGTATATTTGGTAGCGCCCATCGGAAGTTGCTTCCCTAACTCGTCCCCGTTCGGCCAGAGTCGCCGAGCCATCGATTCACTGACCACTGCGGTCTGCGTATCCCCGGCCTCGAAAGGCCGGCCGCGTAGGATTGGTATGCGCATCGTCTCGAAGAACTCCGAGTCCACATGGTTGGTGTGAATATTGGTCAGCCGCCCATCGGTATCGCTTGAAAACACAGTTGCCTTGCGTCCCAATGGCGGATGGGTGGCAAGGGCCACGGAAGCAACGCCAGGCGCCGCGCGCAAACGATCCTGTAAAGCACGCAAATACGAACGCGCATTCTCGGGAGCGTACCCGTGTGCAACCAACCGAGGGTCAATGGCGACTACCTGCTTGTATTCGAATCCCGGGTTCGAATACAGCATGCGATCGAGCGCGCGCACCAGAAGTCCGGCAACGATGAGAAGCACGCAGCTACCCGCCACCTGTCCGCCGATGAGGATTTGACGGAGCGCAGTAGCGCGATGCCGCTGCCTCGCAATCTGCAGCGCGGGCGTGAAGCCGAAGAGCATAGCCGCGGCGAAACCGATAAACAACGCGAAAGCCACCATTCGCCAATCGGGCGATGGATCCAACCAGGCAGGAGCGTTCGTGTTTCGAATCAGCAGGCGCAGCGTCAGGGCTCCTAGGGCGAGTCCTGCGACTGAGCCGAGCATCGCAAGTAGGAGGCTTTCGGTGAAGAGCTGTCGCAGCAGACGGCCGCGGCCAGCGCCCACGGAAACTCGAATCGCGATCTCCCGTTCCCTCGCGACACCTCGGGCAAGAAGCAGATTGCCCAGGTTGCCACAAGCGACGGCCAGTATGAGCATCACCAGGCACCCGGCGAGAGCGGAGATGGTGTAGATCTCTTGTTTGTGGTGTTCTCCGGAGCCATTGCCCTTTGCCTGACGGCCTTGGGCGGCCATAACGTACCCACCTGGCTCACTGGCAAGATACTCGCGCTCCCAGAACGCGGAGGGATGCTTCTTGCGCAACTCGGCCGTCAGCGATTTCATTTCGGCTTCGGCCAGCTCCGGAGTACCGCCGGGACGGAGTCGTCCCCACATCATTACGCTGTCTTCGCTGATTGTGGTGAGAAGTTCGCTGCCTCGGAAGTAGTATGGCTGGGAAAGGATGGGCAGCCATACATCGGTGGAACCTGAGGTCAATCCGCCAAAGGTGCGGGCGGCAACACCTATAACGGTTGCGCTCCTTTCGTTCAGTCGTACCGTCTTGCCGACGATGGAAGGATCGGAAGCGAACTGCGATTCCCACAAGCTATGGCTGAGCACGACCACCGATTGAGTGCTCGCGGCGGCATCGCTGCCCGGGTCAAATCCATTCCCCAGGGTGATCGGCGCGCCGAGCTCTGCCAGATAGTTTGCTGTGACAAAGTCGGCGCGCAGGAGTTTGTCCCTGCCTTCCAAAGCAAGCCGGGTCTGGGCCAGTCCGAATACGGCTGACAAAGAACGTGAATGCTCGCGGTAAAACTCCAGCGCCGGGTATGAGACATGCGTGGAATAGTTTTGCGGTGAGCGCCGTTGGAAGCGGAGTATGGTTTCCGGTTCTCGAACGGGTAGAGGCCGCAAAGCGAACAGGTCAAAGAACCCGAATGCAGCTACGTTGACACCAATCCCCGCCGCGAGCGTAAGCACCGCGGTCAGAGTGAATCCCGGAGACTTGAGCAGCACGCGGGTAGCGTAGCGAAGATCCTGACCAAAGCGGTCTAACCATGTCCAACCCCATGCGTCTCGCGCTTCTTCCCGGAGGCGGAGCGTGCTGCCGAAGTTCCGTCCATCCCTTCCCGCCATCTCGCGATGGAACTCCATGTCGTCGGCCAACTCGCGATCGTAGCGTCGGCGATTGAGCAGGTAGCGAACCCGGCGGAACAATTCGGTCATAACGGCCTCCTTCAAGCGCTGCGAAGCACGGACTGGATCGCCTCGTGGACGCGGTGGTAATCCGACAACTCGGAATCGAGTTGCTTGCGGCCGGCCGGCGTCAGACGATAGAAGCGGACCTTTCGATTCGTCTCGGAAATTCCCCATTCCGCATTCGCCCAGCCCTTCAGCAGAATCTTCTGCAACGCGGGATAAAGCGCTCCTTCTTCTACCCGCAGCACGTCAGATGAAAGCACGTGGATACGCTGAGCGATGGCATACCCGTGCAATGGACCGGAACGCAGCACGCGAAGGATCAGCAGCGTGAGCGCTCCAGAAGGCATGTCGATCTTAGGCATAAGCTGGTTATGGGTATAGTAACCACGTCTGAGCGGCGTGTCAATCGAAATTGAATTGCTCCGGTGGGCCCGGCTGCAACCTGCTTACGGTACAATGCGTCCCGTATGGATATGCGCGTTTTCCTCGCTGTTTCTTTTCTGTCGGGTTTGGCCGTGGCTCAGACACCCGTTCCTGATACAGATGACGGCGAACCTAAGCTGAAACAGCGCACCGCGGTGTCGGCGGCGGCTCGCAAGGAGCGCAGTACTGCGCCGGTGTTGACCGTTCCCGCCGGCACCAAAATCCCGTTGCAGCTTCGGCAGCCGATCTCTACCAAGGGCGCACGCGTTGGAGATCCGATTTACGCCCAGACTACATTTCCGGTGGTCGTGGAAGGCAATATTGTTATCCCGGCGGGCACCTGGGTGCAGGGTATTGTCGATACGGTGAAGCGAGCAGGGCGCATCAAAGGCACAGCAGAGATGCAGTTCCATCTGACCAATTTGATCTATGCCAACGGCTACATGCTCGATATCGCCGCTGCGATCGACCAGGTTCCGGGAGACACGGCAACCAATCTGAAAGAGCCTGGAACGATTAAGCGCGATTCTGAAAAAGGAAAGGATCTAGAGCGCGTCGGCGATGCGGCGGCTACGGGGGGTCAGATTGGAGCCCTGGCCGGAGCCGCGGCTCGCCCAAGCATTCGTAGTTTAGGGGTTGGCGGGCTTTCGGGAATTGCCGCGGGTACGCTAATCGCTCTGATGGCTCGCGGCAGCGACGTGACATTCCCCGCGGGAACGGCGGTTGAGATCGCGCTCACGCAGGCGATGGCCGTGGATCGGCTCGCCGCGCAACAGCCGCCCCCGCAAGGAAGTGCGCCATCTTTCGTACCGGCGCTGCAACCTTAACCGCGGCGCCTCAACCGGCTATTTCTCCTCAATGGCGACGCTGTTTAACGTGTCGCCCTGCTGCACGGCATTCACAACATCCTGGCCTGTGAGCACTTGACCGAACACCGTGTGCTTTCCATTCAGCCAATCGGTGGCGATGTGCGTGATGAAGAACTGGCTTCCATTGGTATTGGGGCCGGCATTCGCCATCGACAGCGAACCCACCTGGTGCTTGCGCGGATTGTTCGCCAGTTCGTCTTCGAACTTGTAGCCTGGACCTCCGCGGCCTGTGCCCGTGGGGTCACCGCCCTGGATCATGAAGTCGGCTATCACACGATGAAACTTGGTGCCGTTGTAGAAGCCCTCGCGCGCCAGGAAGACGAAGTTGTTCACGGTCTTGGGCGCGTCCTTCGGGTATAGCTCGCAAACGATGCGGCCGCGGGACGTGTCAAAGGTCGCAGTGTAGCTGCGGCTGGGATCGATCGTCATCTCGGGCGGAGCTGAGTAATTCGCCATATTCATCTAGTGTACGCTTTCGCCCTGCTATTCCGGGCCTCGCGGGACGATATAGTGAATGAATACGCTCCATGGCAGTTCGATTGAAAGACATCGCGGAAGAACTCAACGTTTCGGTCGTCACGGTTTCTAAAGTCCTTCGGAATGAAGGCGATATAAGCGAGGAGACGCGTCGCCGCGTCCTTAAGCGTGCCAAGGAACTCAACTATCAGCCGAACTGGGTCGCTCGCGGCCTGGTGATGCGTAAGACGTTCCTGATCGGACTGGTGCTGCCCGATCTGATGCACTCGTTCTTTGCGGAGGTTGCTCAAGGGGTCAGCCGCAGAATGCGCTCCGGCGGGTACAACATCGTGATCTCCTATTCGCAGGAGGATCCCGAAGTTGAGACCCAGGAAATCGAGGGCATGCTCAGCCGCCGCGTGGACGGACTTATTGTCGCTTCCGCACAACCACCTCGGCACAACCGAATGTTCCGCAGGATCGAAGCCGAGAATGTGCCTTACGTCCTCATCGATCGGCAGGTGGCGGGAGTGAAAGCGAACTTCGTCGGCGTTAGCGACGAGATGGTGGGACGAATCGCAACCGAGCACCTGATTGCACAGGGATGCCGGCGCATCGCCCACATCCGCGGTCCGGAAACCACCGCCACCAGCATCGGTCGATGCGAGGGCTTTCTGCAAGCCTGTGCCGCGCACAAGATCGCTGTGCCAGAAGGATGGGTCATTCAGGGTCAGTACACGGACGAAGGTGGCTTCGCCGCGATGCAGCAGGCGCTGCAACTGAAGCCGCGCCCGGACGCCGTGTATTGCTATAACGATCCCGTCGCTGCAGGCGCGTTGAAGGCCGCGCTTAGCGTCGGACTGCGCATTCCGCAGGATATTGCGGTTATGGGCTCAGGCAACGTGCATTATTCGGACTTGTTGCGCGTGCCGTTGTCTACGATCGATCAATGCAGTACCAAGATCGGGGAAAGCGCTGCGGATTTGCTGCTTGATTTAATTAAGGCTGATACCCCACCGAAGCCGCGGACCGTGCTGTTGTCGCCTTCAGTCGTGGCGCGCGAATCGACGCTTCGAGGGCGGTAAGGCGCTCGCTCCTCTTCCACTGAGAATTCCCCTAAGCGGAGCCCACTTCCATCGGTGATGGAATTTTCGTGGGAGGCCGTAGACGGAGTCGTCGCGGCCCTCCTGTGGCCACTCGGCGTGTGGATTGTATTCAGCGGGGTCGATGATCTTTTCGTCGACATCGCCGGCTTCGTCGTATCCATCCGAGGTCGCCTTCGCAACTGGCGACCTTCCCGCCGCGAGTTGCTTGGTACACAGCAAAAGCCGATTGCCATCCTGGTGCCGCTTTGGCAGGAGGCCGCCGTGATCGGTCGCATGGTCCAACAGAATAGCGCCGCCATTCTTTATCGCGAGTACCACTTCTTCATCGGCGCTTACCCCAACGACGAGCCAACCTTGAGCGAGATCCGCAAGCTGGAGAAACGGTACTCGCACGTGCACCTGACCGTCTGCCCGCACGATGGCCCTACGTCCAAAGCCGATTGTCTGAACTGGATTTTCCAGAACATTATCGCGTACGAGCAGCGGCATGCCGTGCAGTTTGAGGTCCTCATGACTCACGATGCCGAGGACGTAATGCATAGCGATGCGCTGCACTGGATCAACTACTACTCCGGCGAATATGACATGGTGCAGGTTCCGGTGCTTCCGCTCCGCACGCCCCTTACCGAGTGGACGCATGGCGTCTACATGGACGATTTCACCGAGTACCAAACCCGTGACATGCCGGTCCGGCAGGCGATGGGTGCTTTCGTACCCTCGAACGGTGTCGGGACGGGGTTCCGTCGGAGTGCACTCGACCAGTTGGCAAGCAGAGACAACAATTGCGTCTTCGAGCCCGTCTGCCTTACCGAAGATTACGAGAACGGTCTTCGCCTCGGCCTGGCAGGAGCAAAGCAGATGTTTCTTCCGCTCCACGTGGAAGGTATGGCGACACGCGAGTACTTCCCGCACAAGGTACGTGCAGCGATCCGGCAGCGGACGCGCTGGGTTACAGGCATCGCTCTGCAAACCTGGGATCGACACGGCTGGAAGGGAAGCGCGGTGCAGAAATACTGGCTCTGGCGCGACCGCAAGGGCCTGCTCGGCAGTCCGGTGAGCTTGCTCACCAATGTGATCTTTGCGTACGTCTTGGCACGCTGCATCTTTGGAGTTGCAATGCCGGACATTCCGTTGCTCCACGCAGGAGCCTTCTTTGCCGTGTACCGGCTGATCTACCGGATGGTGTGCGTCGGCCGCATTTATGGATTGGCTATCGCGCTTTGCGTGCTGTTGCGTGTACCGCTAGCGAATTGGATCAACTCGGCCGCCAGCGTTCTGGCCATGAAGCGCTTCTTCGCTGCCAAATGGAACCACCAGCCGCTGGTGTGGGTAAAGACCGAACACGCGTACCCGTCGCAGGCCGCGCTCGCGCCGCAAACCATGCGCTTGGGCGAACTCCTGGTGGCCAACGGATACATCTCGGAGGCGCAACTCGAGCATGCGCTGCGTTCGAAGCCGGGCAACGCACGACTCGGTGAGCACCTGGTGCAATGCGGGTGCATCGACGAGGAGTCTTTATATGAAGGGCTCAGCCTTCAACGGTGCATCCCACAGTGTCGCGTTGAGCCTTCGCACGTCAAACGAGCCGTTGCTCGTTCGCTACCGGCGGAGGTGGCCAGGCGCAATAAGCTGGTTCCGTTTCGGGTGGAAGCGGGCCATCTGGTGATCGCCGGACCGGAGCTGCCCACGCCGGAGCTGCGGGACGAGCTTCGGCGATTCACTTCTCTGGAGATCGAGTTTCAACTCGTGACGCCGAGCAACTACGCCGAACTTTCTAGCGCACTGTTGCCGGCCTGAAGAAGTCAACGGGCTCGATCGCGAAGATCTGCCGGTTCCGGAGACGGATGATCACCGTCTGCCTGCGACGCTCCAGGATCGATCCCGTAGCTCGGGATCGAATGTGCATCAGCCAATCGAGATCAGCGCGAGAGCCCTGGACCGAACGCAGCTCGATTGAGCACGTCATCTCGGCTTGCGCCAGGAGCGCGCGAACATGATTGACTAATTGAGCGCGATTCGGAGCATCGTCAGGGATGCGGCGGAGGAATTCGTCCGCATCCCCGTTGCTCAAAGCAGAAGCCAGGGGCGAAACAATGTCCAGGATTTCTGTGCGTTCATCCGAATAGGCGAGCCTACCGGCGATCGCCATCAGCACAAACGCACGTCTGGTCACGTCCGGTAGCTCGCGTTGATCTTGACGTAGCCTTCGGTGAAGTCGCAGGTCCAGAAGCGCGTCTCGCCGCGACCATCGCCCCGAATCTCCAGCCGGATCAAGATCTCGCGGTCGTCCAGCCGCGTCTTCAGGTCGGCCTCAGAGAAGTCGGCGGCGACGCCGCTAGCGCATACATGCACGCCCTGCATGAAGATGTCGACTTTGCTTTGGTCGAACTCAACGCCCGCCGTTCCAGCCGCCGACAGTACACGTCCCCAGTTCGGGTCCGAGCCGGCGATCGCCGTCTTCACCAGAGGCGAGTTGGCTATCGAGCGAGCCATCTTGACAGCCGCTTCCTCATCGGGCGCGCCGACCACGCGAATCGTAATCAGCTTGGACGCGCCTTCTCCGTCACGCGCGATCTGCTCGGCCAGATCCTCCATCACCAGGCACAGTGATTCTTCCATGGAACGCCGCTCACGCTCGGAAGGCCGGATGCCGGACGCGCCGTTCGCGAGCAGAACCACGATATCGTTGGTCGACATGTCGCCGTCCACGCTCAAGCGGTTGAACGTCCGCTCCACCGTGTTCACCAGCATCTGCCGAAGGTGAATTGGGGAGATGGCGGCGTCCGTCATAACGAAGCCAAGCGTGGTGGCCATGTTCGGGTGAATCATGCCGGAGCCTTTGGTCATGCCCGCGATCTGCACTTCCCCGCCCTTCAGCGACACCTCGGCGTGGGCCATCTTGGGCACCGTGTCCGTCGTCATCATCGCGTGCGCGACATCCGGGAAACGGCTTTCCAGGAGATCTTCAAACAGCCCGGGCAGCGCGTTGGTGACCAGAACGGGATCCATCTCAACCCCGATCACACCCGTGGACGCGGGCAGAACCTGCGCCACCGGAACCTTCAGGTGCTTGGCAACGGCACGGCAGCACGTGAGCGCCACCTCATCACCGTTCTTGGTCGCACAGTTGGCGTTTCCGGCGTTGACGATGATCGCGCTAACTCTCCCACGCGAAGCGCGCAGGTGTTGCCGGGCAATGCGCACGGGCGCGGCCTGCACACGGTTCGTCGTGAAGACGGCAGCGGCGGAGGCCGGCTGGTCCGAAACGATCAACCCCAAATCTTCTCTGCTATCTCTCCGGATGCCCGCATAGGTAGCTGAGTAACGAAAGCCCTGCGGAAACTTCAATTGGTTTTCTCTCCTAGCATCTCGTCCTGAACCAGTCGGTTGCCGTTGATAAAAGCGTCGGCGGTGACTCGTTTGCGGCCTTCCAGTTGCAACTCTTGGATTTCGAGTGCCGTGCCGCTCCCGCAAGCCACCAGCAGCTTGCGAGCCTCGATGTGAATGGCGCCTGGAGGCCCTAACCTACTATCATGGGGGTTTGACGGCCAGATATGCAACCTCTGTCCGCGGAATGTGGTATAAGCGCCGGGCCACGGCTGGAATCCCCGAGCCCGGGTGTGAATCGCAAATGCGCTCAAATGCCAATGAATCAGCCCGGCT
>DASQDN010000658.1:0-4136 GCA_035634155.1 Bryobacteraceae bacterium
AAAGTGGAAGGTTCGATGTCGGGTCACTTCCACTCCATTGTTGAGGTTGCCGGGTTGCTGCCGGCAACCTCTTCTTTCATCCCGACATTCCCGGGAACCCGCACAGGCTGGATCGGTTAAGATTAGAGTGCTGCATGCCGGTTCCGCCCATGCCCCCGGGGTTTGAACAAATCGGAGATCGTCCGTTTTCCTTCTATCCCCCTGTCATCAACATCGAGCACAACGAGTGGAACTATCGTAAGGCCACGTGGTCGGAAGTGCTTGTTTCCAATGCCAAAACCGAGTTGGAGGTTTGGATCCCACGCGGCTACATCGGCGCTTTTTCCCGGATCGAAGAGCCGGTGGTGATCATCGGCTTGACCAAGGAATTGGAATATAAGGGCGGGCAGGTGTGGCCCTACATTCGCCGGGTTATTGAAATGCCGCGGGCGGTGAATGATTCGTTTCGTCCCTCGGCGGAGGAACGGGCCGAGCTGAAGCCTGGGGCGATGCTCGACATTCGGAGGGAAGGCGGGACCGAATCCCGGATCTGGCGGCTGCTGGTAGTCGCGCTGGCCGTCGGCGTGGCGGTTTCGCTGGCGGTGGTCTTGCTGCTTCGCAGCGATCGGGACGGCTCGCGGATTGTGTACTCGCCGGTTGTGCAGTCGGAACTAGGGCTTTCCGCCCAGGACGACTATCACGCGATTGTCCGTAAGCTAGGCACCCCCGCGGAAGATCGGTGGCGGGCGGACGAGGGCGCAGTGCAGTACCGCCTCCTGCGTTTTCCCAAGCATGGCATCAGCGTGGTGTTGATGGGCTCCGAGCGGGGCCAGGAGCGGTACATCGGCGCCGTAAACCCGCAAGGTCGTCCCGTTCATTCCGTTACGCTAGCCGGCGGGACTACCACGGACAGCCTTCTGCGATCTTTAAACGTAAAGTAAATAAATCCCACAATTGGCTAAAACCCTCCGTCGAAGCAGCCGATATGAACGGTGACGGATTAGAGTTGGGTCGGACCGACTTGCCGTCGCCTGGAACTGGTACTCAAATGCGCGTCCTGATCGCAGATGACAGTCTTCTGTCCCGGCGTTTGCTGGAGGGGACCCTTCGTGGATGGGGCTACGACGTGGTCGTGGCCGCAGATGGCAACGAGGCCTGGAAGATCCTCAGCGCCGACAACCCGCCTTCACTTGCAGTTCTCGACTGGATGATGCCGGGAGTCACGGGCCCGGAGCTTTGCCGGCTAGTGCGCAAGCGCGCCGCTGAACCCTACACCTATATCCTGCTCTTGACCTCGCGTAATGAAAAGGACGACGTAGTGGAGGGCATGGATTCCGGCGCCGACGATTACATTACCAAGCCGTTCGACAAGCACGAATTGAAAGTACGGCTTCGGGCGGGAACACGAATTGTGGACCTGCAGGAGCAACTCGTAACGGCCCGCGAGGCGCTGCGAGATCAAGCCACGCGCGATTACTTGACGCACCTTTGGAATCGCTCCTCTATCCTGGATATTCTGCACCGCGAACTTGACCGGTCCGAGCGGGAAGGGACATCGGTGGGTGTCGTTGTCGCGGACCTCGATCACTTTAAGAGCATCAACGACACCTACGGCCATTTCGCCGGAGATGCAGCCTTGCAGGAGTCGGCGCGACGGATGCAGGCGTCGACTCGTTCCTACGATGCGGTAGGGCGCTACGGCGGGGAAGAGTTTTTGATCGTGCTCCCGGGTGTGGACGAAGAAGGCGTGCGCATGCAGGCTGAACGGATGCGGCTCGCGATTTCGGGAACTCCGGTTTCCGCGAAAGAGGCTGAGCTGAAGGTGACGTGCAGTTTCGGCTGCTCCTCGGCGGTCGGCGGTCGGGTCTCGGCAGAGGCGCTGATTCGCGCGGCTGATGAGGGCCTGTATCGAGCAAAGCGCGCGGGGCGGAACTGTTCGGTGGTCGTGACGAGCGAACTGGCGCCGGTGGCGGTCGGGGCGCCCGGAGACTAGCTCTAGTTCTTCGCTACCTGGAACTGACTCAGCGTTCCGGCATACTGCGCCAAACCCTTATAAAGACCTTCGGCGATCTTCTGCCGCACATCGGGCTTTCTCAGGAGCGCTTCGTCCTTGGGATTGCTGACGAAGCCGATTTCGGCGAGAACCGACGGCATGGAAGCCCCAATCAGCACCACAAACGGAGCTTTCTTTACTCCGCGGTTCTTTGTTTTACCAAGGGCCCGCGCCGAGGCGCCGTACAACGCCTGTTGGACTTTCTGGGCGAATTCCTTCGACTCCTGCACCTTGTCCTGGAGCGCAATCTTCTGAAGCAAATCCTTCAGTTCGTAAACAGTGCTGTGGGAGGAGGCGTTTTCGCGGGCGGCGACGGCCATCGCCTCCTTGGACGTGGTGAAGTTCAGGTAGTACGTCTCCACTCCCGAGCTGTCGTTAGCGGGGGAAGAGTTGGCGTGGATGGATAGAAACAGGTCCGCGCGATGTTCGTTCGCGGTGCGGGTGCGGGTTTCCAGGCCGATGTAGGTGTCATCCGAGCGGGTGTACACAACCTCGGCGCCCATGCGTGATTCAATCAGTGCGCCCAGACGCTTGGTGACATCCAGCACCAGTTCCTTTTCATAAAGACCTGAAGGTCCGATGGTGCCGGTGTCGTGGCCCCCGTGACCGGCGTCGAGCACGACGCGCCCAATCTTGAGGCCGAGCACGCGCGTCATCGACTGGCCCGACTTCGGCAGGGCAGCCGCGCGAGGAGGTTTCAGCGGCGGCTTGATGTCTTCCACTTTGACGGTGGTCTTCGGGAGCGCAGGCGGGGGCGGCAGTTTGGCTACGGCGGCGGGCATCTGAGTGGGCGTGCCTATCGAGGCACTGGTGGTGGTTGTTGCCTTGGCCGGTATGCTGGCAGGAACCTCTGCGGTGGAGATGCGGCGCAGGTCTGCAACGCCAGGACGAAGTTCCACAATCAGCCGGCTCGGGTTGGTCAGCTGCGAGGCGCTGAACTCGACCGCAGCGTCCAGATCGAAGACCACACGGGTAACGCCCGGCTGCACTTCGGCAATGCGGATCTGCTTCAGCAGACGGTCGCCGACCGGAACCGAATGCATCCCTTTGGAGCCCAGGCGGAGCTTCGCGCCTTTTACATCGAAGAAGATACGGTCAGGCTCGTAGGCGCGGTCCGAGGTGAAATCGAACTCGCCCGTGGTTTCAATCACCACCCTGGTGGCTTCGTTTAGCGTCCAGTAGCGAACGGCTGTTACGGCCGTGTTGGACGGCGTAGTGGGAGGAGGCGCGCCGAAACAGTACGATCCCAGCACGAGCCATCCGGCTAATACCGTCCGAGGCTGGGAGCTGCGCCTCATATCAGGGATTTACGTTTCGCAGGTAAAGGCGACCTTCGGAATCGACGAAAACCTGTACGGGCGCATGGACCTCTTCCGGAGGAGCGACCTTGGCGGCGGAGGCAGTCTGGATGGGTTCGGAGTCCTTCTTCTGCTCGGCGGCGCGACGCGCTTTGCCGTACTTCTGGTTTACGCGCTGCACGTACTGCTCGGTTTCGCGGTACGGAGGGATATTGTTCCCGTACTTCCAGACTGCGCCTTCGCCTGCGTTATAGGCGGCAATCGCGAGCTTCGGATCGTCGGGGAAGAGCGTGCCCAGATACTTGAGGTAACGTACGCCGCCTTCGATGTTCTGCTTGATATCGAAGCTGTTCCGGACGCCGAAACGGCGAGCCGTGCCGGGCATCAACTGCATCAGACCCTGCGCACCTTTCGGCGACACCGCATACGGGTTGTAATTGCTCTCGGTTTCTATGACGGAATGGACGAGCAGCGGGTCAACATCGTACTGCTTGGCGACCGCTTCCACAAGGGCGGGAACGCTGGCGGCGTCCACCTGCCGGAGCTCTTCCGGCTGGGGCTGGGGCACGCGGTGGTTGACGACTACGGTACGGACCAGTCGCCCCCGCGAATCGGCGCGCACGACGCTGCGGATGCGAGGCGTGGAAGGATTGGCGGCGGAGACGACACCGGCGGCCAACAGGGCCAAACCGGCACACCGCACCACACCCTTATGCTTCAAACAGAACCGCATGCGTTTGTTTCCACCTGATTATACTCGGATTTCCTGGACACAGATATAGGCGTTGTGAGCAATGGTACTATTC
>DASQDN010000659.1:0-5350 GCA_035634155.1 Bryobacteraceae bacterium
CGTCGCCCGAGAATACCGTGAGCCGCTCAATCCCCCTCACAGGGGCGGTGGATGGGATCGAGTCGGTCTTCGGCAAGGTATGCGAGGTGCGCTTCTCCCTGTCTTCGGCCGGAATTACGCTCGGTCAGGACGTGCGTTTCCAGGTATCCCTTTGGCAGGGGGGACTGCCGATGGACGCGCTCCCGCCGCAGGGTTGGATCGAGTTCTCCACGGCCGAGCCGATGGAGTGGATGATCTAGCCGCCTACTTGCGGCTCGAGTAACGATTCAGCAGCGCGATCAGCGAACCTGCCGCTTTCGGCGCGGGCGTATTGGTTACAATCTGCCTGGTTTCCAGTTCGCTGCCGTAAAGATCCTTGTTCGCGTCGCCGTCCGGACGCAGTGTAGCGCCCTTCAGCGCAATGCCCGCGAACACACCGCGACTGCGGGACCAGCTCAGCATCTCGGCATGCATCAGAGCGTCGGTTTCGGCCGAGGAGGTGCGGCCCACCGGCCCTGCCGCCACGGACGCGTCACCACCGACCGTAAATTTGCTGGCCATCAGCTTCTCGGCGCCGCGTTTGTTCAGCACGAGCATAATGACATCCGTTTCCGAGGCGCCGATCTGGAAGCCGAAGCTACCGCCTTCCACGCGAATCGCCCCGGGAGCCGACCAGCCCGGGCTCGCCTTACGGCACGAAACGAACCCACGCCCGAAGTTCCCGCCCACGATGAAGGCGCCCTTCTTCATTCCAGGCACCACCACGATGCACTCCGCCTTTTGCAGCAGATCTTGTGGAATGCCTCGATCCGAGGTCGCCATGATCTCTTTGAAGACGCGCGCGGAGCTGGAAAGGCGTTCTGCGGCAGACTCGCCAAACGCGGCCGACGCGAGAACCAAAACAAGAAAGGCGGTTTTTGTCACGATGCAATTGTATCGTGAGAACCGGTCCGAACGGGGAGCGGGCCTGGGCCGCTTTATCACCGTTGAAACCGCAACCCACCCGGACGGATCATTATTAGCATGAGAGCCGTCGCCGCACTCAGCCTCGCAGTCTTCGCCGCCGCAGGCCTCGGCGCTGTCTCCCGCACCGATTACCTCAACGCGAAGAAGAAGTTCCAAGCTATCGACAAGCACGCGGTAAAGCCCGGCAGCCGAGTTGCCATCACTGCCAGCGAGCTCAACGCGTACGTGCAAGCCGAACTACCGACAGTGGCTCCGAAGGGCGTTCGTAGCCCGCAGGTGGAGCTGGAGGGCGACAACACCGCCACCGGACGAGCCATGATCGACTTCGTCAAACTCCGCTCGGCCGGGGGAAAGCAGCCCGGCTGGCTGTTCCGTAAGCTCTTCTCGGGCGAAAAGGAAGTGGCCGTCACCACGCGTATCACGTCGGGGGGCGGCAGGGCGACGGTCGATCTGAAGAAGGTGGAGGTCGCAGGAATCCCGATTGAGGGCGCGGCGCTGGACTTTCTGGTAAAGAACTACCTGCTGCCGAATTACCCTAACGCCAAGATCGGGCGGCCGTTTGCTCTTCACAAACGTGTCGATCGCATCGAGGTGACGCCGGCAGCGGCTTACGTGGTCACCCGTTAAGCCGATCTACATCGGTGTCAGCAGCCGCGATTCAGCTCCGATGAAAACCTGCCGCGTCACGTTCTCCGAAGCAGGCTGGCTGAGCAGGCGCGGCTTGATGGTCAGCAGGACCTCGCCTTGATCCCTGTCCGTAGTAGTGCTTCCCAGCAGCGGCCCGAGGACTGGAATGGATATCGCTCCGGCCAATCCGCTAATGGTGCGCGCTTCGGTGTTGTTCACCAGTCCAGCGACCACAGCCGCCTGATCGAATTGCAATCGAACCTGTGTCTTGAACTTTCGCCCGCCGATCACCGGGATGCCATTGAAGGTGACCGAACCAAGCACCTTGAACTCGGCCTCCACATCCAGTGTGACTTCGCGCATGTCGTGGACTTTGGGCGTAACTTTAATGCTGAGCCCCAGATCCTCAAAGGTGATAGTGGGCGGAGGCGTATAGACTTCTTCGCCCGGCGTCGTTTCGCCGAAGTAGCCGAGGGTCATGATCGGATACTTGTCACCAACGTGGAAGGATGCAGGCTGGCCATCTAGCGACCGCATCTCGGCCGTCATGACGGTTCGGCCTGTGTTGCGTGTCCACCGCGCCAGCAATTGCGCCGATATCAACCCAACACCCAGATACGTCTTTCCGCCTCCGAACGTAAGGAAGTTCTTGAACCCGGTGGGTATGAAGCGAGTGTGCCGGCCGATGTCGTAGAACGGCACCAGCGGGAAATCTGTGGGCAGATTCAATCCCAAACCGAGCGAGGTATTGTTAGCGACGCTGAGCAATTGCACTTCGATGGCTACTTCGGGTTTATGTCCCATCATCTGGCGAAGAACGGCTTCGGCGGGGCGCACCTTGGAGGCGCGGTCGCGGAAAATCAGCAGCCGCTGGGCGGAATCGATGGTAAACCGCTGGATTTCCATCAGTTGTTGCACAGCTCGCCCCAGTTCCTGCGCTTCTTGAATCGTTACGGGAGAGGGAATCGGGATAGAAATAGCGACATGGTTCTCCACCTCGCGGCGCTTCTGCTCGGTGTCCTTCACCACCATGAAGACCCGATCGCTAATGGGGACCATGAAAGACCCCGAAGCGACCATCAGGCTATACAGCGCCTCACGATACCCGGCATCGGTCAGGTTGAACCGGATCTCCGGACCGGGTTGATAATCGGCGTCGAACACGACGTCCAAACCGTAGGCTTTCGCTACCTGCTCGAATAAAGCCTGGGCGTTGGCGCGCAGGGCAAAGTCACGACGCACCGCATTGGCCTTGAGTTCGAAGGGCGGCTGAGGCCTGCGGACTTCCTTTAGGTCCTCCGGGCTCGAGGGCGCCGCTTCGTACGTCGATCCGGCGGGGCCATCGGGCGAACCTGAAGGGGGCAGCAGGACCATGGTGGCCGGCGTGACTGCGCGTCGCCGCAGCGCCTGGGCCCGCACCCATGCCTCCTGACGCGTCGGATCCTTTGCGAAAGCCTGCGAGTAGAGCAGGTAAGCGCGGGTAAAGTCCTTCTTTTTCTCCGCTTTGCGGCCTTCTTTGAAGAGCTGCTTAGCCGACATCTCCTCGGCATGGGAGGCAGGCACAGCAAGGACGATCAGAAACCACGCAATGAGCCGGAATAGCGCCAAACAGTACTGACGTGTCCGGCTGCCGATTCGTGTAAGGGCAGGCGAGGTAAAGTTCGCCTTTGCGCTGGCCGATCTTCGCGTATGGCTACTTTCGCGCCGGCTCGTCCCTCGTTCGCTCCCGCGCCACCGCAAACTATGGAGGATTTGGGCATCTCGCAGGCGCTGGTGCTGGACTTGATGCTCCGCCGTCTGCTCCTGGAAGGCTATTCCTCGCTCGCGATACTCAGTGAAAAGCTGAAGCTGTCCATCCCCGTCATTGACGTGGTGTTCCGGCACATGCGCCAACAACAGCTCATCGAGATCAAGGGCATGATCGGAAACGACTACAGCTTTTCGCTATCCGGCGCGGGCAAGCAACTCGCTTCCGAACGCTTTCAGGTGACGCAGTACTCCGGCGCGTGCCCTGTGTCGCTGAAGGATTATCACGCCGCGTGCAGCATGCAGGCGGCCCAGGTGACCGTCAACCGTCGAACTTTGCGCGACGCGTTTTCGGACTTGATTATCACGGACCGCTTACTCGATCAGCTCGGTCCGGCATTGATCTCCCAGAAGTCTGTATTCGTATATGGTCCGACCGGCAACGGCAAAACGAGTCTGGCAGAGCGGATGCTGCGGGTGTATCACGATGCCGTGCTCATCCCGTATGCGGTGGAAGTAGACGGGCAGGTCATCAGCCTGTTCGACCCGGTGGTGCACCACCGCATAGATCGCGAGGACTACGGCGTCGATCAGCGTTGGGTGCTGTGCCGGCGGCCATGCATTGTCGTGGGCGGCGAACTCATTCCGAGCATGGTGGAACTGCGGCTGGATGAATCCTCAGGCATCTACGCGGCGCCGCTGCAAATGAAGGCCAATAACGGCATCTTCATCATCGACGACTTCGGGCGGCAGTTGATGTCCCCGCGCGACCTGTTGAATCGGTGGATCGTGCCTTTGGATCGACGCGTGGATTATCTCAGCCTGCGGTACGGCGTCAAATTTCAAATTCCGTTCGAGGTGATGGTGGTTTTCTCCACGAACCTGGACCCGCGCGACTTGGCGGATGAAGCGTTCCTGCGCCGCATTCAGAACAAGATCTACGTAGAGGCTGTGTCGCCTGAAGTCTTCGACATGATCTTCAAACGCGTAGTGCAGAGCCGGAATATGCCAGCCGAGCCGGGCGCGGACGAGCACTTGCGTAAGCTTTGCCTTCGCGAAGGACGTTCGGAACTGCGCGCCTGCTATCCGAACGATATGTGCGACATCATCAATTCGATCAGCAATTATGAGGGTCGGCCCGCGGAAGTGACCAAGCCGAACCTGGAGCGCGCCTGCGCATTGTACTTCTCCAAGACCTAGCCGCATGTGACACTGAGTGGAGGTGAAGGCAGTTCTCATCTCCACCTACGACCTCGGACGGCAGCCTTTCGGGCTAGCCTCGCCCGCCGCATGGCTGCGCGCGCGGGGGCATCAGGTGACTTGCGTTGATCTTTCGGTCGGGTCGCTGCCTTCTGTGGAAGTGCGTGAGGCCGACCTGGTGGCGGTGCATCTTCCGATGCACACCGCTACGCGTCTTGCGGCGCCGGTGCTGCAGCGCGTTCGGCAATTGAATCCGCAAGCACACCTTTGTTGTTACGGGTTGTATGCTCCGCTGAACGAAGATCATCTGCGGGAGCTGGGCGTGCAGACGATCATCGGCGGCGAGTTCGAAGCGGCCTTGGCGAAGCTTGCCGATTCGCTCGATGCAGCGGATGTAAGCGGCGTGTTCCTCGACCGGCTGCCCTTCGTCACTCCGGACCGCAATCGGCTGCCGGTGCTGGCGCGCTATCCGAAGTTGGTGCTGGGGTCAGAGAAGAAGCGGGTCGGCTATACCGAGGCGAGCCGCGGGTGCAAGCACCTGTGCCGCCATTGTCCGGTGGTTCCTGTGTATCGCGGCGCCTTTCGCATCGTGCCTGCTGAGATCGTGCTGGACGATGTGCGGCGTCAGGTGGCGGCCGGCGCGGAGCACGTCACATTCGGCGATCCGGATTTCCTGAATGGTCCTACCCACGCGCGCCGCATTGTGGAAGCGCTTCACCTCGAACACCCCGACCTGACGTATGACATTACGGCGAAGGTCGAGCATCTGCTTGCGCTGCGTGAACTGCT
The DNA here is from genome assembly GCA_035634155.1 of Bryobacteraceae bacterium. Classification (GTDB taxonomy): domain Bacteria; phylum Acidobacteriota; class Terriglobia; order Bryobacterales; family Bryobacteraceae; genus DASQDN01. The sequence continues at coordinate 5,308 of DASQDN010000659.1, forward strand.
TGCGGTGCTAAGAGACACGCGCTGTTAGTACGTGACGACAGCG
>DASQDN010000660.1:0-9439 GCA_035634155.1 Bryobacteraceae bacterium
TATGGGACATGCCCGAGCCATACTGGGGTTGCCAACCGAAGCTTTACAGAAAGATGTTGCGCAACGAGCGGCCGCCGAGAACCTATCGGTCAGACAAGTGGAACGCCTTATCCAGACGATGACCACAAAACGCGAGGCGCAATCGCTCGATCGTCAGACCAGTCAGCACGAGCCGGCGGCGTTCGACCCTAACGTCGCAGCTGCCACACGTGAACTCGAAGCAACGTTAGGCACCCGAGTCCGCATCGTTTCCCAACACGGCGCACGTGGAAAAATCGAAATCGACTACTTTTCTGCTGACGACCTCGACAGGATTTACAACCTGATTGTCGCTGCGAGAAATTGAGGTAAGGTGGTGCCGGCGGCTGGAGTTGAACCAGCGACCTACGGATTATGAGACCGTCGCTCTAACCACCTGAGCTACACCGGCGCTTTTCTTAGCATAGTAACGTATTAGGTTACTGTCAAACTTCCATTCCGCTCAAATCCTGAATGGAATTCAGTTGACACACGATTAAAAGCAATTCATAGTAGTACTAGGAAGTGGCCGATTTAGTACTATCACTTCCTCTCCCTAACCTCCGATGGGGAGACCCCACTAGGCGAGGAGGCCGAACTCGAACCCGCGCTCTGAGGCGACTACCGGCACGCTCTGATACGTTGGTCCATACAACCCCACCCGATTGGAGCAGATCGACGTGGGACTTAGAATCCGACCAGCACTCACCGGGTTGGCGGTCGCCTTGGCCTCCAAAGTTTGACACGTTCCTCCTTCCTTTTTTAACCTTCTTAGTAGTGCTTTTCTCCTCGCCAAAGGTGACGGCTGCCCGTGAACATCGTTGATTTCCGGCAGGTGTCAAAGAGCTATCCTGTATATCGCGACCCTAAAGACCGCCTGAAGGAACTCGCCACGCTGAATCGCCGCAGGTTCCATGAGGATTTCTGGGCCTTGCGCGACATCTCATTCCAGGTCGAGCGCGGTGAGACGTTTTGCGTGGTGGGCGAGAACGGGTCCGGAAAAAGCACCCTACTGCAAATCGTCGCGGGCATCCTGGCGCCCACTTCCGGGCAGGCACTTATCCAGGGTCGCGTGGCCGCTCTTCTTGAGCTCGGCTCCGGATTTAATCCAGAGTTCACCGGACGCGAAAACGTCTATTTGAATGCTTCCATCCTCGGTCTGCCCCGTAAGGAAATCGACCGTCGATACGAGGACATTGCCGCGTTCGCGGAGATTGGATCCTTCATCGATCAGCCAGTGAAAACGTATTCAAGCGGCATGGCCGTCCGGCTCGCTTTCGCAGTCGCCATCCACGTGGACCCCGAGATCCTGCTGGTGGACGAAGCTCTCGCGGTGGGAGACATCTATTTTCGTCAGCGCTGCATGCGTAAAGTGCACGAACTGCGAACAGCAGGCGTAACCATTCTGTTCGTTTCCCACAGTATGGGTGACGTGAAAGCGATCGGCGATCGATGCCTCTGGTTGGATAAAGGTTCCGTACGCGAGCTCGGGACTGCCGACGACGTTGTTACGAAATACCTAGCGGCTATGGCGGAGAAAGACTCTGCTTATCTTGGCGCTCCAGCTCCGCTGCCCGCGATCGGTGAAGAGCAGTCACGGGAAATGATTGCGCCCCCGGAGTTCCTCGAAAAGATACCGAACGTAGATCACCGCCACGGGGACGGCCGCGCTCACATCACCGGTATTGCTGTGTATGATCCGTACGGTCGAGAACTGCCGATACTCGAACCAGGCACACGCGTCACGCTACGGATTTCAGCGGAAGCTAAGGACGATGTTCGCCTGCCGAACGTCGGGTTCATGATGCGCAATCATCTTGGACTCGACTTCGCGGGCACCAATAGCACCCGCGAAGGACATCAACTGCCCCCTATGCGGAAGGGCGATCGGCTTACCGTTGACTTTCACATCGATCTGCCGGATCTGTATCCGTCCGCGTTCTCGTTTTCGCCTGCGATCGCCGACGGAACCCTTCACTCCTATACGATGTGTGATTGGATCGATAATGCGATCACATTGCAGATGGCGCATGGCGAAGGCCAAGTGTATGGATACTTGCATCTGCCATGCCGGGTGGAAGTGAATGCCCGCTTGCAGGATACTCGAGCCACCGTCGCATGAGCATTGATTTCACCGGTGAACGAGTGGTTCCTGGTCAAGTGGACCCTGACCTGTGGAACGAGCATATCGCTCGGTATGTGTACGCTTCCAGTTTCTGCACCGGCGCGCGAGTGCTCGATGCCGGAACCGGCGCGGGATACGGGTGCGCGACGCTCGCCGATAACGCGCGCTCTGTAGTTGGACTCGATATAGCTCATGACGCCGTGCGCTTTGCGTCCGCCGAGTACGATCGTCCAAATGCCTCGTGGCTGCAGGCCTCGTTAGTCGCACTGCCATTCACAGGTGACGCGTTCGACGTCGTGGTTGCGTTCGAAGTCATCGAACACCTTGCCGACTGGAGGCAGTTTCTTCAGGAAGCTCGTCGTGTGCTGCGGGACGGCGGGGTGTTTCTTGTATCCACACCGAATAAGAGCTTCTACGCTGAGTCGCGTGAGCAGTCGGGTCCCAATCCGTTCCACGAATACGAGTTTGAGTACGCAGAGTTTCGTGATGCGCTCTGTGAGGTATTTCCATGTGTCCATATCGTCCTTGAAAACCACTCCCAATGCATTGTCTTCGATGCTGGGGGAGGGCAGGATTCCGATGCGCGTATGGTCGAGCCCGGCTCCGTTCAGGACGCCAACTTCTATCTCGCGGTCTGCTCCAGCGCATCTGTAGAGGCTTCGTCGTTTGTATATGTGCCGCGAGCGGCCAACGTGCTTAAAGAGCGGGGCGATCACATTCGACGCCTCGAGCAAGAGTTGTCCACCAAGAACGACTGGCTCGCGAAGGCTCAGTCCGAGCATGCCGAGCTAGTGGCCGTGCACGAGCGGCAGACCCATGAGCTTCGCGCCAGCAACACGTGGGCGGAAGAGCTCAACGTAAAGCTAAAGGCTTCGGCGGATCGCGTCGTTGCACTTCAAGGCGAACTGGATGATCAGCAGCAAGTCGCCTTGCGGACCGCTCGCGAGTATCAACAGCACCTTGACGAAGCCCACCGCGATTTGGCTGCAAGAACCCAATGGGCGCGCGATCTCGAGATGCAAGCCGCCGAGTGCCGCGAGCAACTCGCGCGGTGTGTTGCTCTGCTGGATGACGCCGAAGCCACGGTTGTAGAGCGCACAAACTGGGCTCAAGATCTCGAGCGGCAACTAGTAGCCGCACAGTCGCTCCTCGCGGGTATTCGCGCGTCGCGCTGGGTCAAGCTGGGGCGAATCATCCAGGTGGGTCCGGAGCTTCCGAGTTGATGCCGCGAGCGGCAAAAGTTCTGCTGCAAGTCCCACTTCTGCTTCTTTCGCCTTTGCTGATCGCGGTCTCATTCATGGCGCTCGGGTTGACGGATGCCTTGTGGAAGCTCGCAGGTCGCCGCCGATTACCGGCAGAAACATTACCTGACCGCACCTCGGCGTCCGTTGTGATTCCCAACTGGAATGGCCGAGACCTATTGGAGAAGTACCTGCCTTCGGTGGTGACCGCGATGGGGAGCAATCCCGCCAATGAAGTGATCGTCGTAGACAACGCTTCTTCGGATGGCAGCGCGGCCTACGTTCGCGAACACTTCCCTAAGGTGCGCGTTATAGAACTGCCTCGCAACCTCGGGTTCGGCGGCGGTTCAAACACAGGAATTGCAGCGGCGAAGAACGATATCGTTGTCTTGCTCAATAGCGACATGCGCGTCGAGGCTGACTTTCTCCAGCCGTTGCTCGATGGTTTCACGGACGAACGGGTATTTGCCGTCTCGTGTCAGATCTTCTTTAGCGATCCGAATAAGAAGCGCGAAGAGACGGGATTAACGCAGGCTTGGTGGGATTCCGGCCGCCTGCGAGTGCGCCATCGAGCAGACGACGCAGTGACGGATGCGTTCCCATGCTTTTACGCCGGCGGCGGCTCGTCGGCTTATGACCGCAGAAAATTCCTTGAACTGGGCGGGTTTGACTCGCTCTTACACCCGTTCTACCTGGAAGACACTGATCTCGGCTATATGGCTTGGAAGCGCGGCTGGAAGGTCCTCTATCAACCGCGCAGCGTCGTGTTCCACGAGCATCGCGGCACTATCGGCAAGAAGTTCTCCCAGCAGTACATAGACGGCATTCTGAAAAAGAACTTCGTCCTTTTCTGCTGGAAGAACATACATGAGATGCGAAAGCTTGCGATGCAATTCATTGCGTCTTGGGCAGACGCGATCGTCAGCATGGCAATGGGGGAATCACCGGAGCGGGCGAACTTCGCAGGTCTCTATCGCGCGGCTGGCCAATTGCCGCAGGCTGTCGCAGCTCGGTGGCGCGCGCGGTCGCTGGCGGCGGTGAATGATACGGAAGCATTCCGCCGACCGCTGGGGGGATACTTCCGCGATCGTTTCGAGCAACTGCCGCCACGGCCCGACAAGCTCTCTGTGATGTTCGTTTCTCCGTATCCCATCTGCCCGCCAACTCATGGCGGCGGCGTGTTCATGTATCAGACGGCGACGGAACTTGCTCAGCTAGTGCGCCTGCACCTGATCGTCCTGCTCGACACGGATGGCCAGCGCGCGCCGCACGATGATTTAGTCGCACAATGCGCCTCGGCCGAGTTCGTCGTACGTATGACCGGCCGCGCGCACTCGTTCGGTTCGCCTTATCCGCACGCTGTTGCGGAGTTCAGCAACGGCGATCTCGAGTGGCTGATCCATCGGCAGATCCTGCTCCAGAAGATAGATGTCCTGCAGCTTGAATACATGCCGCTCGGGCAGTACGCCTGCGACTTCCGGCAGATCCCGAGCATCCTTTTCGAACACGATATCTACTTCCAATCGATCGCTCGGCAACTGCCGGGCATGAAGTCGATGATGCGGCGCGTGACGGCAACCTTTGAGTATCTGCGGGCGCTTCGATACGAGTTGACACTGCTGCCGAAGGTAGACCGGATACAGGTTTGCAGTGTCGAGAATCATCACCATCTACTCACATTCCTGCCGTCGTTGCGCGGCACGATAGACGATGATCTCCGCGCCGGCATCGACACGTCCAGGTATGCTCTTACGCTGGATGGGCGTCAACCCGATACGATGCTGTTTCTAGGCAGCTTTCGTCACTTACCTAACCAGGAGGGCCTGGAATGGTTTACGCGATTCGTTCTGCCGCGCATCGTGGAACAACGGCCCAACGCCAAGCTGGTTGTCATTGGATCGGATCCGCCGGCGCGTCACGCTCTCCCGGGGAACAGCGACGCGATCCAGATTGTGGGCTTCGTGGAAGATATCCAGGCGCCTCTTCACAAATACTCAGTGTTCGTGTGCCCGATTCTATCTGGGTCCGGCGTCCGGGTGAAGCTGTTGGAGGCGTTTGCGTCCGGCATTCCGGTGGTCTCGACGCCTATTGGGGCAGAGGGGCTTGCTAACAAGGACGGTGAGATTTGCGCTTTGGCCGATGATCCCGAAGCTTTCGCTGACAAGGTGGTGGCGCTGTTGTCGGATCCGAGCTCAGCTCGCGAGCTGGCGGCGCGAGCCCGTCGCTCCGTCGTCGAGCAGCGCGACATGCGAACACTGACCCAGAAGCTGGAGCAGAATTATCGGAACGAAGTACGTCGCAAGCGAGAGATTACTTCTTCACCTTAAGGTCGCGGTGGAGCTGGTCGGCAATATCGTCGGCTACGCTGTCGAGTTCTTTCACGCGTGTGTTCTTCGCGGGCTTGAAATGGGACCACAAAACGGCTCGGTCTTTGCGCGACACCAGGAAGATGTTTCCTCGGCCTCGTGAGAAAGAACTGATTCGGTTCACAGGTCCGGTGGGCAGATCCTCCATCATGTTCCTGGGACCCGGCGCAGCCTTCGCCTCCTTTGACTTGTTCTCCTCGTCCGGAGGCGGCGGAGGAGGGTACAGTTCCACCCACTTGTCTTCGAAAGCAGGGCCCAAACGGTCAGTGAAAACAGCGTCTGCGACGGCTGGATCGGTCACTACCTCGAACCGTCCGACCTGCGTCAGGCGGTTCGCCAGATATTGGTCCAGGCCGCTCGTCATGGGGAGGAGATATACCTTCTTCACCTCCGCCAAATCAGGATGGACGTTCGCCCCCCAGGCGCTGAAACACACCATCATGGAGGCAGCGACGAGCCAAAGTCTACGCGAAGCCATATATGGAGGAGGACGCGCATCCGGGCCATTTGGACGGCGCGTGCCTATAGAATAGAGCTTAACCCGCATCCGCCTCCTTCATGTATAAGGGCCAGACAATCACTGTCATCATTCCGTGTTTGAACGAAGAGCAGGGCATTGAGAAGGTTCTCCGTCGGTTGCCCGAGTTCGTGGACCAATGCATCGTGGTGGATAACGGGTCGACCGACCGGACTTCAGAGGTCGCTCGGTCGTTGGGCGCGGAGGTGATTCGCGAGGACGTGCGCGGCTACGGGCGAGCTTAAAAGCTCGGCTTCAAGGATGCGACCGGCTCCATTATCGTGACCCTGGACGGCGACCACAGCTATCCGGCCGATGCACTCGCTTACCTGCTAGAAGCGTTTCTGCATCTGGAGGTAGACTTCTTGAATGCTTCGCGGTTCCCTGTCCGCGACCGGCACGCGATGAGTCTCAAACACAAGTTCGGCAACCTGGTGTTGTCGTTTGCGATGTCGCTTCTTTACTTTCGCTGGGTGCGCGACTCGCAGTCTGGGATGTGGGTGTTCCGCAGGTCGATCTTAAGCGAGATGAACCTTGAGTCCGATGGGATGGCGTTCTCGGAAGAGATTAAGATTGAGGCGCTGAAGTCGAGGAAGATCCGCTTCACCGAGATCTCGATTCAATACACGTCGCGGCTAGGCGAGATCAAGCTAAATCCCTGGCGCGACGGAATCCACAACTTGTGGTTCCTTGTCCGTAAGCGCTTCTCGTGACCATGCGCATCGCGGCGGTGATCCCGAACTGGAATGGGGCGGCTCTGCTGCGTGCGCTTCTACCGACGGTACAGCGGCAAACCCGTCGGTTCGATCTGATTCTGGTGGTGGACAACGGCTCGACGGATGATTCGGTTCCGGTAGCCGAGGCGTTCGGGGCTCGGGTTTTGCGATTCGAAGCCAATCGAGGATTTGCGGCGGCAATCAACGCTGGAGCGGCGGAAGCTCAGGCTGATGTTCTGGCCATTCTGAACAACGACGTTGAGCTGGAATCCACCTGGCTTGAGCGTGGCGAAAAGAGCCTCGCGGACGGATCCGTCGCATTCGTGGCCGGCAAAATTGTATCGTTCGGTGATGCTTCCATCATGGACGGCGCATTCGATGCTATCTGCCGAGGCGGGTGTGCTCTTCGCTGTGGCGCTGGAGTGCCCGATTCGGCGTTTTGGGCGCGGCCGCGGGCGATCCAACTCGCGCCTATGACAGCGCTGTTGGTTCGGAGCAATGTCTTCCTCGGGCTAGGCGGCTTGGATGAGGCGTTCGGATCGTACCTGGAGGATGTGGAATTCGGACTACGGTGTGCGTCGTATGGATACACGGGCGTCTACGAGCCGTCAATGATGGCACGGCATCGCGGGAGCGCGACATTGGGCGCCTGGAGCGCGCGAACTGTAAGGCATATATCGACAAACCAGGTGCTGCTGCTCGCTCGGCATTACGATGCTTCCGCCCTTTGGCGGTTCGGATGGCAGATTGCTCTTGCCCAGGTGCTGTGGGGAGCAATGGCCATGCTCCACGGCCAAGTGGCAGCCTGGGCGGTCGGCAAGATCGAGGGCCTGCGCCTCTTTCGGTCGTATCGGAGGACCGGAACGCTCCGGCTGCCCGAGATTCTGGAGGAAAGCGAGCGCGTCATCGCCGAAGTTCAGCAGCAAACCGGATGGGACCGGTACTGGCGGCTGTATTTTGCTTTGACGCCCCGCTTGCCGGACAGGTAGCGATGCCGGGGATTGTCATAGTAACCTTCAACTCGGCGGACGTGATCGACCCATGCCTTGAGGCGTGCGTGCGGGTGCCGGGGGCGGAGGTGGTTGTGGTGGATAACGCGTCTGCCGACGACACCGTGGCGCGCGTGCGAGCTTGGAGCGGAGTCAGGTTGATCGCGAACGAGACAAACCGCGGATTTGCGGGTGGTGTCAATCAGGGTGTCGCCAAACTGAGTACCGAGGCGGTCTTAGTCCTGAACCCTGATGCCACTCCTGTGCAGGGCATCGACGCGATGGAGCACGTTGTGACCGAGGAGCCCGATGTGGGAGCCGCGACCGGGCGTTTGCTCGGATCCGACGGGGCCGATCAGCAGGGCTTCCATGTGAGATCGCTTCCAACACCGGCGACTTTGGTGTTCGAGGTTTTGGGTTTGAATCGCATTTTCCCTGGTAACCCGGTGAATCGGCGGTACCGGCAGCCGACGCCAGCGGCTCGGCAGGACGTGGAGCAGCCAGCGGGCGCCTTCTTGATGCTGAACCGGTCCCTGTGGGTGGAATTAGGCGGTTTCGATGAGGGATTTTTTCCGATCTGGTTTGAGGATGTCGATTACTGCCGGCGCCTGCACGATCGCGGATACCGGATCGTCTTCCTTCCTGAGGCGGTTGCCCGGCACCAAGGCGGCCACTCGGCGGGCAAGTTGTCATGGCGGGAACGTCAAGTTGTCTGGTATGGTAGCCTTCTAAGGTACGCGTCGAAGCACTTTTCGGGAGCTTCGACCGCTGCCGTTTGTGCCGCCGTGGTATTGGGTTCGTTTCCGCGAGCGGTGACCGCGATTCGGCATATTGGCTTTGCTGAAGCGGTATCCGTGCTGTTTCAAGTAGTCTGCCTTACTGGTCGGTGCCTGCGAACGGGTGATCGCGGGCGTAGTACTCCGGCGGTCATCACGCCGGCTGAGGAGCAGATTAAGCAGTCCCGATAAAAGCCGCATGTCTCAAAACGACTACGTATCCGTCACGCTAGTGACCTACAACAGTGGCCGGTTCATCAAGCGCTGCCTGGAATCTGTCCTGGAGCAGAAGTATGACGCCAAGGAAATTATCGTCATCGACAATGCTTCAACGGATGGAACCGTAGATATCCTCGAGCAGTTCGAGGGTTCCTGCCGCATCGTTTACAACCCGGAGAACATTGGCTTTGCCGCTGCTCAGAACCAAGCCATCGAGATGGCCAAAGGGACGTGGATCCTCACGCTCAATCCCGACGTCCTGATGCTGCCGAACTTCATCCAGGGTCTGGTGGAAGCAGGTCAGATTGAGGACGGCATCGGGACCGTGTGCGGCAAACTGTTAACCATCAAAGCCACGATGGAATTGCCGGACGAGCCGTTGGTCGACTCCACCGGCATCTATTTCACCCCAATGATGCGGCACCTGGATCGCGGCAGCCAGGAAGTCGATAATGGTCACTTCCGCAAGAAC
>DASQDN010000661.1:0-3281 GCA_035634155.1 Bryobacteraceae bacterium
GATGTGGTTCCCGTCGGCAATGATGTGCTGCGTGAACCAGGTATCGTCGGGCACAAGCTGGTCGAAGATTTTGACGATGTTGTATAGGCTCCCGGTCTTCACTGGGTCTTTGTGGCTGGTGTTGATCTGGGCCTCGTAAGCTTCTGGCCAGCCTTCCATAAACTTCGACCGGAAGAACAGCCCCGAGTTCCCACCCTTGTTGATCTTGATCGTCACCTTGTATTCGCAGTTCTCGCACTCTTCCTTCATCCAGAAGAGGTGACTGCGCTCGCCCTTGCTGACGATGGCGCCGTCCTTCACCGACCATTGGTCCGGACGCTCAGTGGCCTTCCACCCATCCAGCGTCTTGCCATCAAACATCTTTACCCAATCGCCCTCGGCGGCCGAAGCCGACATCGCGAACGCGAGCGCGGCGATCCCGAAATAACGCATCATTGTCCTGACGCCTCCAACCGCTCAGTGTATAAGACCGAGCACACGGTTGCTATGCTGAGGGGTCATGTACCTCAAGATCCTCGGTCATCCCATATTCACATCCTTGAATTTCCACATGCCGATGGTGGTGGATATGTCGCATCCTGTGGTGATGTTGACCGGCGAGAACGGCTCAGGAAAATCGACGCTGCTGCACTCGATCTATTACGCGCTCAAGGGCCAGCAGGTGGATGGCTATATCTACCGTCTCGACAAAGGCGCAGTCGCCGTGGATCAGGTATTTCTCTTCGACGCTGAGCAGCACAACCCGCGCACTCAACTCGAGGTCTTCAAGGACAATCCCGAGATGATCGAGTTCCTTCAAATGGCAAGTCACGGCCAAGTGATGCTCGCTATGTTCAAAGAGAACTTCCCGTCGCTGCCCGACGGCGCCATCCTTCTTCTCGATGAGCCGGAGATGGCGCTCTCGGTCTCCAACCAACGCCGCATTTTGAAGATGCTGTTGGAACTGGCCGACCAGCGCAAGTTCCGCATCGTCGCCGCAACGCATTCGCCTGTGTTGATCGACAGCCCCGACACGTACGTGATTAACCTCGATAAACATGTGAATCGCAATATCGCTCCCGAAGACTTGGGTACCGAGGGCGCCAGTACGATTCAGTGATCATTTCGGCCATCGCGGCGTCATATCAGCGATGGCGACAACCGCGGCCGATATTCTCGTCAACAGCTTGCTCGATTGGGGCGTCGAGGTAGTCTTCGGCATCCCCGGTGATGGCATCAACGGCATCATGGAAGCGCTGCGAAAGTGCCAGGACAAGATCCGCTTCATCCAGGTGCGGCATGAAGAGGCGGCTGCCTTCATGGCCTGCGGCTGGGCCAAGTTCACGGGCAAGCTCGGAGTATGTCTGGCGACTTCCGGACCCGGCGGCATCCATCTGCTGAATGGCTTATATGACGCCAAGGGCGACGGCCAACCGGTGCTCGCAATCACCGGTATGCATTATCACGATCTGTTATCAACCCATGCTCAGCAGGACGTCGAGCTGGACAAGCTTTTCCAGGATGTCTGCGTATACAACGCTCGTGTGATGGGGCCGGCGCATGTGGAGAACGTGGCCGATCTGGCGTGCCGCATGGCAGTGACGCGTCACGGTGTAGCGCACTTGACCTTTCCGGTCGACCTGCAGGAAGAAGAAGCGCCAGAGTCAGGCTCGAAGCATAACGTCCTGCACCACACCTCCGATGTCTTCGCTTGGAGCGCCGGCTTGCCAGAAGAGCACCAGCTACGGCGCGCAGCCGATATTCTGAACGCGGCATCCCGGCCTGCGATCCTCGCCGGGCGGGGAGCGATCGGCGCAGGTGAAAAGGTCATTTCGGTGGCCGAGGCGCTAGGCGCTCCTATCGCCAAAGCTGTGTTGGGGAAGACCTCGGTCGATGATGATCATCCGTATACGACGGGGTCAGTCGGGTTGCTTGGAACAACTGCCTCGGAAGAGCTGATGCGCAACTGCGACACCTTGCTCATGATCGGCACAAGCTTTCCGTACATTGAGCATCTGCCGAAGCCGGGCGAGGCTCGCGGCGTGCAGATCGATCGCGATGCGACGCGAATCGGCCTCCGTTTCCCGGTGGAGGTAGGGTTAGTAGGAGATACTGCGCGAGTGCTCGACGGCTTGCTGCCAATGCTCCAACGGCGCGACGACCGGAGTTTTCTCCATCGCATTCAACGCAGCATGCAGGAGTGGCGGGATGCTCAACGCATCCAGGAAACCAGCAGCGAGCAGCCCATCAAGCCGCAGCGCCTGGCCGCTGAAATAGGCGCCAGGCTGCGCGAGGATGCCATCCTGGCGGTTGATTCCGGGACGGTGACCGCGTGGTGGGCGCGCCACATTTCTGCGAAACGAACCCAAATGCACTCGGTGTCCGGAATGATGGCGTCCATGGGGTGCGCGTTGCCGTACGCGGTCGCAGCCCAACTCGCTTACCCGGACCGTCAGGTGGTCGCCTTCGCGGGTGACGGCGGTATGGCAATGCTGATGGCGGATTTTGCCACATGCGTGAAATACAAGCTACCGATCAAAGTCGTCGTGCTGAAGAACAACACGCTGGGGCAAATCAAGTGGGAGCAGTTGATGTTCCTCGGCAATCCCGAGTATGGGTGTGAATTGCACCCCATCGATTTTGCAGCCTTCGCGCGGGCTTGTGGAGCAGAAGGATTCAGCGTGAAGCAACCAGATCGATTGAACGCCGTGCTCGATGAAGCTTTCGCTTCGGCAGGACCGGTCATCGTGGACGTCGAAGTAGATCCGCTCGAAGCTCCGATGTTTGCCAACATGCAGCCGGAACAGGCGAAGAGGCTCAAAGAAGCTATAGGGAAGGGCGAGCCCGATGCGGAAGGAATCCTTGAAAACGCTCGGAAGCAGCGGGCTCGTGAACTCGTTTAAGGGGCTGGCGGAGCCGCGACCGGCGCTGTGGGCCGGAACTTCTCGTACATGCCGGCGATAATTTCACTGAGCGCTACAGCCGTGTAGTCGCGCGGGATGGCGAACGCCGAGTCGGGTATCGGAGCACCGGATAGCTCATCCGAGTTCATGATCATCTCAATCGCCGGTGTTTGCGGCGCGTCTGGCTTGCCCGGCATCGTCATTGACATTTTCATTCGCAGGATGACAGGAGAGTCTTTGAATGCGTCGATCATACCCGCCGCAGGAGCCATCCCAGGCGATTGCGACAAGAGCTTCTCCGCTGCCGTACCGGGCCCAGTGCCTGGATACGCTCGCTGGGCGTACATAAACCACTCGCGCAGCATCGGATTACGCTCCACCTGTTCCGGGGTTGGCGAA
>DASQDN010000662.1:0-16326 GCA_035634155.1 Bryobacteraceae bacterium
GCGTGCGCTGGATCTCGAACATTATCTGGGGACGGTATTACATCCAGATCGTTCGTGACGCGCTGTTGCAGGGCGGTGGATGGCAGGCAATGTGGTTCTCGGTCCTGATGATTGCGGTGATCGGATCTGTCTTTTACGCGGCCGCATGGCGAAAGATGCGCCGCATGCAGGTGAACGCATGACTTTCTGGAGTCGATTGCGCTCAGTGCTTCGCAAGGAGTTCCACCAGATCCGCCGCGACCGGCGGCTGGTGGTGTCGCTCATCATCCCGCCGACGGTGCAGATCCTGCTTTTCGGTTTCGCCCTGAAGTCCGACGTGTCGAATCTCCGGCTCGGGGTGATCGATGAATCGCGGACGTCGGAAAGTCGTGAGTTGGTTGCGTCGTTTACTGAAAGCAAGAGTTTCCTTTCCGCAGGGCTATTCGTGGATCTAAGTGACCTGGAGGCTGCGATCAGCCGAAGCCGCATCGATGCCGGCCTCGTGATTCCTTCGGATTTTAGCGAGCGGATTCAGGATGGCAATCCCGTCGATGTGCAGCTTCTTCTAAACGCGGTCAATGCAAACACGGCAGCGATTGGCGCCGGGTACGCGCAAGGAATTTTACAAAGCTACAACGCCGGGCTTGCTTCTCGGGGCATGCGGCCGGCGTCAGCAGTCCGTATGAATCCGCCGTTGTCCGTGACTGCGCGCACCGCATTCCTTTACAATCCGGGGCTCGTCTCGTCGTGGTTCATTGTCACGGGCACCTTCGGTATTCTTCTGATTCTGAATGGTTCGTTGATCGCGTCCACGGCAATGATCAAGGAGCGCGAAGCGGGTACCGTGGAACAACTGCTGATGACGCCCGCTGGTACAGGCGAGATCATCCTGGCAAAGATCACGCCATTGTTCGTTCTGCTGCTCGTGATGGTGCTAATCGCAATGGTGCTGATGCGCCTCGCGTTCGGTGTACCCTTGCGCGGCAGCTTGCTCCTGGTGGTTGTAGCAGCGGCACTCTGCATCCTGTGCGGTATCGGTATCGGCACTTTCGTGGCGACGTTCACACGATCGGCACAACAGGCACAGTTGATCGCATTCTTTATCAACCCCCCGTTGGCGACGCTATCCGGCTCGATGACTCCCGTCGAAGCGATGCCGCAGTGGCTGCAACCTGTCACCCTGCTGAATCCGATCCGCCACTTTGGTTTGATTGCGCGGGGCGCGCTTATCAAAAGCTCCGGGCTCGAAACGCTGTGGCCTAATTTCCTGGCGTTGACTGCGTTCACTGTCGTGCTGGTATCGCTTAGCGTGTGGCGATTCCGAAAACAACTTGGCTAAATTCTGGTTCATATCATGAAAGCAATCGTTCTCGCGGTCTTCCTTCTTGCGGTCGACGTGCCTGGCCAGACCACGCAAGGTGTGCAGCTCCCGCTGTCGGGCCGCACAGGGCAGAATGGGGGTGTTGTCGTGACGCAAACGCCTACACCCGGCGTAACCAGCAGCGTGAACACATTGAACACAAACGTTCAGGTGCAAGGGCCATATACGGGCAGCGTCCCTTCCGGCCCACTGCCTGGCGCACTAACGCTGAAGGACGCCATTCGCAGGGGACTTGCGCACAACCTCGGCAGTATCGGCTTGAATAACGCAGTGCGTCAATCGCACGGTCAGAGCCGTGTGGCGCGCAGCGGACTCCTCCCGAACCTCAGCGCCAATCTACGCGAGAACGTGCAGCAAACCAATCTTGCCGCCTTCGGGTTCAGCCTTCCGAATGCTCCATCGATCGTTGGGCCGTTCAACTACTTCGATCTTCGAGCGACACTGACGCAAACCGTTGCGGACTTCACCATGCTCAACAATTATCGAGCCGCACAGGCCAACGCGGAATCGGCCGCCCACAGCGCGCAGGATGCGAGAGACCTGGTGGTTTTTGCCGTAGCTGGAGCATACATGCAGGTGCTTACAACGCGGCAGCGCATTGACTCCGTTCAGGCGCAGATTGAATCGGCGAGGACGATCTTTTCGCAGTTACAGGAGCAGAAGAACGCCGGTGTGGTCGCGCAACTGGATGTGAGCCGAAGCCGGGTAGAGTTGCAAACCCAGCAACAGCGCCTCTTAGCGCTGCAAAACGATCTGGCCAAGCAAAAGATCAACCTCGCGAGGCTGGTCGCCTTAGCGCCGACGCCGAACTTTGAGTTGGCCGATACCGTACCTTTCACACCTGCGCCGGACATGACGGTGGAACTCGCAATGGCTGAAGCGCGACAATCACGTGCTGATCTAAAAGCGGCCGAAACACAGGTACGTGCCGCCGAGCGGGCCCGCGCAGCGGCAGGAGCCGAGCGCTTGCCGTCTCTCGCCTTCTCTACCGATTACGGCGTGATTGGCAAGAATCCCGCTCGATCGCATGGGACATTCACAGTGGTTGGAAGCTTGCGTATTCCCATATGGCAGGGCGGTCGCGTGGAAGGCGCGATTGCTCAGGCGGACGCTGCAGTGGATCAGCGACGCGCCGAACTGGAGGACTTGAGAGGTCGCGTGGAAGCGGAAATTCGCGCGGCGTTTCTCGACCTTGATTCTTCCCGAAGCCAGATGGAGGTGGCTCGGAGCAATCAGGATCTGGCTCGCGAGACGCTCCAGCTGGCGCGAGAACGCCTGGACGTCGGGATCACGACGACGGTTGAGGTTGTGCAGGCACAGCAGTCGATCGCAGCAGCCGACCTGGATTACATAACCACGGTTTATGCGTACAACATGGCGAAGCTGGCGCTGGCTCGCGCCTTGGGCAAGGCCGAAGAGAATGTCGCGCGCTTTCTTCCCATCCCTTGAAGCCCGTTAGAAGGTGGCAATCGGATTTAAAGCCGATCCTGTTCCTCGGGGCACAGATAAAGGGGCAGCCGTAAACAGGAACTGCCAACGCCGACGCGCTGCTGCCGCCTCGCTGAGTGCTTCGAGATCACAGTTGTCGAGCATGGGCACGCCCATGGCAATCAGCACGAGTTGATGCACGGGAAACTCGACGCCGGGCACGGGAGAAGGCATCAGCTCAGCGTGCACATCGCTGCCGAGCACTGCTACATCCCGTTGCTTCAACCAGCGCACTGCCGACACGTGCAGCCCGGCGGAGGCTTTGTCCGTCTGCCAGGGACCCTTTTCGGCACGCCGTGCCCACCTTCCGGTCCGGATGAAAACGACATCGCCCGAGCGGACCTTCAGACCGGCTTTCTTCTCCCAAGCATCGAGATCCGACGCGTAAATGGGAGTGGAAATCTCCAGGTACTTCAGGCCTTTCAGCCTTGGGATATCCATCAGTATGCCGCGCGAGAAGAGGCCGCTTTTGTACGCATCTACTGCAAGCTGATGCGCGCCCGTATCGTTCACCTGATCTTGAGAATAGCCGTTGTACAGCTTGCCTTCGTACACCATGTGCGAAAGCGCGTCCATGTGAGTTAGTGAAGCGCCGTGATGACTCATGATGTACGTATCCATCGTGAACATCGGTTTCGGATCCACGCCGGTGGATATCATTTTGTGACCGAAAGGCCGGCCATTGTCCACGGCAGGGATCGCGTCGGCATCTCTCGACAGCGACACAGAAAAGCCTTCCTTCACCAACGCAGCCGCGCGCCGGCGCACTTCAGGCGTTATCAGGTTGACTGCTCCGAGTTGGTCCTGAGCGCCCCATCTTCCCCAATTAGATAGCTCCTTCATCCACTTATCCAAAGTGGCCTTGTCAACATTCTGCTGAGCTTGAACGGGCACGATAGCAACCGCGACCAAAGTGATAATCCAACTCAAGCGGGGAGCGGGGATACTCATCATCCTGTGATGATATCCAGCAGCCCGCCGGTTAATCCATCCACCTCGAGCGATCGGCAATCCATTCATCGAAAGCTTGGAAGTAACGGGCGGCAATGTTGGGCCAATTGTGGTCTTCTGCAATCTTCCTGGCGGCGTGGGCCTTTCTTTCCCGCTCCTGCTGGTTCGCAAAGACTGCCTGCACCGTGGAAGCAAAGGCGTCCGGCTCCGGCTCTGCCAGCCACGCGTTGTGAAGACTAGCGTAGGTTAGGATGCCTCCTGCGTTTGGAGCTACAAGGGGAAGTCCCGCTGCCATCGCCTCTAGCGGCGCGATCCCGAACGGCTCCCGAGGGTTGGGGTGGACGAAGACTCCGGCGCCGGCGTACAGTTCGGGAATCGAAGCACGTTGAATATGCCCGATCAGCCTGATGTTCGAGTTCTCCATGCGCAGCCGCGACTCTAGCGGGCCTGTTCCGGCGACGATCAGGTAATAATCGGCGGGCAGCAATTGCGTCATGTCCATGAGCAACATCAGGTTCTTCTCGGTTGAGAGGCGACCGACATAGAGCAGCATCTTCGCATCACGCGGCACATCTGCGCGCCGTGCTAGCGCTTCCTGTGCCTCGACTGTTCGCGCTTCAGGTGTGAGCGAGTCGGCATCTACGCCCATCGGCAGAATCCGAAGATCACGATGGAGTCGGTGACCCTTCGAGGCAGGGATCAATTCCTCCGCCGTGTAGGCCGAGTTCGCGATATGCGCATCGAACATCGGAAAGTAATAATGTTTGAGGAATACACGCGAAATAGCCTTCCATAGCAGGGGGAAGCCGAAGTAGGCGCGCGTGGTGTGATCCATGCGTTCGTGGCTGGAACCGACCAGGGCCGGTCGCATCTCGACTCCGGAGATCCAGTTGTTGCGCAAGAATCCGGACAACAAGGGCAGCGTGTACTTGTCGGAGATCTCAACCAGATCCGGTTGTTCAGAGCGGAGAATCGCGCGTATCTCACGACCGGTGGAGCCGAGCGCCCACAGCAGCCGGTACCGAGTGTCGGCCACCGGTGAATTGCGAGCTTGGACGTGGTAGATAATGCCGTGCTCGCCGATACGCTCGGTGAACGACTCGGCCGCTGGGACAATCAGCCGCATTGGGCGGCCCTGTCGATTCGCATAAGCAAACAAAGCTCGGTAAAACGTGCTGATGCCGCCCGATGTGGCGTGATAGGCGTTCGTGAGGTGGAGCGTCTTCACGGTCGTGTTTTAGCGACGGCACGATAGATAGCGCGCGGGACAATCGCTACGAAGGAGACCAGTAAGCCAGGCATGCGCTTCATGTCGTGCCAAAGAGAGTTGCTGTTCTCGCCCACAACCAGCGCTCCTTGACGCATCGCGTACAGATTGAACAATGTCGACAAGATGGTGAAGATGACCGATGCATAGATGCTGGTTCTAAATTTCGGCGTGCCCCGAGTCCAATGGATGAGGAACTCCGCCGCATGATTTGCGGCGGGCAGCAGGATGGTGGTGGCAATCGCAGCGGCCCACGCGGGCTCTGCTCGGCGGAACGACTGCAGCACGGCGCCATAGAAGCCGGAGGTGGTGGTGCGGAAAACAAACTCTGTCAATAGCACCCCGAAAGCGGCGTCCAAACCCGCCGAAAGGTTTGCCGTGAAGAAAATACTGCCCCGCATCATGGCGCTCGTCAATGCTGCCTTCCAATTCCAACGGCGCAGAACATTGTCCACCGGTTGGGTAACAAGGCCCCTGAGCACGGCTCCTACGGTGACATGGCCCGGCGGGGTGGGGGCGGAAGGAAACGTTTTGGTCTTCACAGTTTTCTAATTTGTGGGGGATGAAGTAAGCATATGTGCAAGCAATGGAGCGCGCTACTGGTGATCGGAGTCCTGATTACCTCTGTGGGAGCCGATGCGAAACCGAAGAAAAGAGTTGCAAAACAGTCTGCGACCCGGAATCGCGTGGCTGAGCCGCCTCGCTTCGACGCGGCAGCGGTAAACGACCCCGCACTTACGCCGGCAAACGTTTCGGCCGCGACACTGAAAGCGCAGATCCTGTTAGACCGGGCAAACTTCTCGCCCGGTGAGATTGACGGCCGATCCGGAGCCAATTTCAATCGCGCCTTATCGGGGTTCCAGGAGGCTCGCAAGCTTCCAGTGAGCGGGAAGCTGGACGAGGCCACGTGGGCCGCCCTCAATGCCGACGCAACTCCGGCCGTCACGCCATATCGCATCACCGAAACGGATGTCGCGGGGCCGTTCGTAGAAGAGATCCCCAAAGACCTCGTTGAGCAGGGGAAGTTGAAGGCGCTCGGCTATAAGAATGCTCTCGAAGCGTTGGGCGAGCAGTTCCACGTGAGCCCGGGACTGCTGACGCGCATGAATCCCGGCGCGAAGTTCGCGGCTGGAGAGGAGATTCAGGTTCCTAACGTCATGGCGACTGCGCTCACGGCCAAGGCCGCTAAGGTGGTGGTGAGTAAGGCGGGTTGGGTCCGCGCACTCGACGCTAGCGGCACAATCCTTGCGCAGTATCCGGCGTCATCCGGCTCAGAACACGATCCCTTGCCGATCGGTGAATGGAAGATCAAGGGCGTGGCGAAGAATCCGCCTTTCCACTACAACCCCGAACTCTTCTGGGATGCCGACCCGAGCCACGGAAAAGCGAAGATCGCTCCCGGGCCGAACAATCCTGTCGGTGTCGTTTGGATTGACTTGTCGAAGGAACACTACGGAATTCACGGCACGCCAGAACCGGGTAACGTGGGCCACACACAGTCGCACGGCTGTATCCGGTTAACGAACTGGGATGCGATGGAACTGGCGGGGATGGTCGGTCCGAACACGCCTGCATCGTTGACGGAGTAGGGCCCCTATGTTGAGAGCGATTCTTGCACTTGCGTTACTAGGGTTCGTAGCGGGACTCGCGTTCTATGTCGGCCGCACAACGGCCCCGCCGAGTGTGGCAGTCACTTCGGCTCCTGAAGCTCCGCGCGAACCGTCTGCCACCACTACACCGGAGCAGCAATCCCGAGCGCGCACGAACGAAGCCGCCATTCAAGACGTGCCGCCTCCAGCGGTCGCATCGAATGAAGATTTGAAGTCTCCCAGTCTTCCTCACACGGTGGAAGGTCAAGCGCCTGGCGATGCGGCTCCGCTTCACGCGCGAGCCCTAGGGCTACCCATCGCGAATCTGAGAAAGTCCGATATCCACGACACCTTCGCTCAGGCTCGAAGCGGCGGCGAGAGAAGGCACGAGGCGACGGACATCATGGCTCCTAAGGGAACGCCGGTGCTGGCGGTGGACACCGGGATTGTCACGAAGCTCTTCACAAGCAAGCCGGGCGGATTGACAGTGTATCAGTTCGATCCGTCGCAGAAGTACGCCTACTATTACGCCCACCTGGACCGCTATGCGGAAGGTTTGCGGGAAGGCATGCTGCTGAAAAAAGGAGACCGCATCGGGTACGTGGGCGTGACCGGGAACTCAGATCCGAATGCGCCTCACCTGCACTTTGCCATCTTCGAGTTGGGTCCGGAAAAGCACTGGTGGGAAGGCAAGCCGATCAATCCATATCCGCTCCTGATGAGTGCGGTGGGAAAATAAGGTGTGCGCATCCACTTCCCTGTGGTCCTTCCCGCTGCGTTTTTGCTAGCGGCCGCGTGCACGAAGGCGCCTCCTCCTGTGCAGAGCAGACTCGAAGAAAAGTTCAGCGAACGTCGCGATATCCACTCGTACTCGAACCCGACCGAGGTCCGAGTCAACCATGTCGGGCTTGATCTGGATGTGTCCTTCACCGACAAGGTGCTGCGCGGTTCTGCCACCCTGACCCTAGACCGTCCGGTTCGCGACAAGCCGCTAATCCTGGATTCTCGCGATTTGAAGATTTCGCGCGCAGAAACCTCGGCCGATGGCGTGACGTGGGCGCCCACCGGGTTTCAGGTTGGCAGCGTCGATCGCATTCTGGGAGCGCCGCTGTCGGTCACGCTTCCGGTAGACGCTAAGCAGGTGAGGATCTTCTACGAGACGGCGCCCACCGCGTCGGGTTTGCAGTGGCTAACGCCCCAGCAGACAGCCGGAAAGAAGCATCCGTTCCTGTTTACGCAATCGCAGGCGATCCACGCGCGCAGTTGGATCCCGACTCAGGATTCGCCGGGCGTGCGGGTGCGGTACTCGGCGAAGATTCGAGTACCCGCCGGACTGCAGGCCGTAATGAGCGCGCGGAACGACCCGATGCAGAAGGGCGTTACTGAGTACACGTTCGAAATGCCGCAGCCGATCCCCGCCTACCTGATTGCGCTGGCCGTCGGCGACTTGAGCTTTCAGGCAATCAGCAAGCGCACCGGTGTTTGGGCGGAGCCAGTGATGCTTGCGAAGGCGGCGAAGGAACTCGAGGATACCGAGAAGATGGTGCAAGCCGCGGAAAGGCTCTACGGGCTGTACCGCTGGGAACAGTATGACGTGCTGATCCTGCCTCCCAGCTTCCCCTTCGGCGGCATGGAGAATCCGCGGCTGACATTTGCTACTCCGACAATTTTGGCCGGAGACAAAAGCCTTGTTGGGCTGATCGCGCATGAGCTTGCTCACTCGTGGTCAGGCAATCTGGTGACTAACGCCACCTGGCGAGACTTTTGGCTGAATGAGGGTTTTACGACTTACTTCGAAAGGCGGATCCAAGAGGAGGTATACGGCGCTGAACGGTCGGAAATGGAGGCGCTGATCGAGAAGCAGGAAGTGATCCGCGAGATGGCCGATTTACCGGAGAAGGACGAGATGCTGTACGTCGACTTGAAGGGTCGCGATCCGGATGAAGGTATGACGCAGGTTCCTTATGTGAAGGGGATGCTCCTGTTGCGGCGCCTGGAAGAAGTTTTCGGGCGGGACAGGTTCGATGTGTTCCTGCGCGGCTACTTTAATGAGTTTGCGTTCAAGAGCATCGTCACGGGAGATTTCATCGAGTATATTGAAAACAACCTGCTCAATCACGACCGTGACTTGGCCGCCAAGATCAATCTGCAAGAGTGGCTGACGCAGCCCGGATTGCCCGCCGAAACGCCACAGCCCAAGTCCGACGCGCTGCAGAAGACCGAAGCCGCTGCCAAAGACTGGCTGGCCGGTCGCCGCGAACTGTCTTCGCTACCCACCAAGAGCTGGTCTACACAGGAGTGGCTGCACTTCTTACGATCTATGCCGCCATCGCTGGATGCGAACCGCATGAGTCAACTGGATGCAGCCTTCAGTCTTACGGAGTCCGGCAATTCGGAGATTTTAGCCGAGTGGCTGCTGATGGCGATTCGAGGCGGATACCGGACGGCATATCCCAAGTTGGATCGCTTCTTAATGGAAGTGGGACGTCGCAAGTACATCAAGCCGCTCTACCAGGAACTCGCGAAAACGCCTGAGGGGAAGTCGCATGCCAAGAAGGTGTATGCGAAAGCCCGAGCGGGCTATCATCCGATCTCCGCCGCGACTGTGGATGATCTGTTAAAGTGAGCGCGCCGGTCCCCCTGCTACACTTGGATTTCGGATGAGTTTCAGCAAGCTGGGGCAGTCTCTGACGGCCAAAGAGATCTTGGATTTGATACAGGACGATCTGCGCAAAGTGGAGCGCGAGATCAGCCTGGAGTCCATGGCGTCCGGGACCATCGTCTCCACAATCAGCCAGCATCTTAACGGCAACGGTGGAAAACGGTTGCGGCCAATCCTGCTGCTGCTTTCCGCGAGGCTTGTGGGAGACACCAACCCGGCATGCATCCATTTGGGCGCCGTGGTGGAGATGATCCACACAGCCACCCTGGTTCACGACGACATTATCGATGTCGCTGAGACGCGGCGTGGGCGGCCGTCCACCAACATCCTGTGGGGCAATCACACCAGCGTCCTGGCAGGCGACTGGCTGTACATGCAGGCGTTCCAGATCGCTCTGCGCGAGCGCAACTTCCACGTATTGGACATATTGATCGCGCTGACGCAATCGATGGTCGAAGGCGAGCTCTTGCAGTTGGATCGTATTGGTCGATTGAACGTAAGCGAAGCCGATTATATGGAGTTGGTGGATCGCAAGACGGCTGGGCTATTCTCCGCATGCGCCCGTCTGGGCGCCGTCGCCGGCGGCGGCTCTGACGAGCAGGAGCAGCGACTTGGGGAATTTGCCTGGAATCTTGGCATGGCGTTTCAACTAGTGGACGATGTCCTGGATTTCACGGCGCGCGAGAAGGTGCTCGGCAAGCCGATCGGCGGCGATCTGCGGGAGGGCAAGGTGACCTTGCCTGTCATATATGCCTTGCAAAGCTGCGAGCCGTCGGAACGAGCCGTCATAGAGCAGGTAGTCACAGAGCGCAGCTATACCAATGCGTCGCTTGATTCTGTGCTCGCAGTGCTGGAGCGCCGCGGCGGCATCGAGCGGGCTCGTGAGCGCGCGGCCATCTTTGCAGAGAAAGCTCGGGTAGCGATTCAGGAGTTCCCTGACTCGCCGTATCAGCGCGCGCTGGCGACAGTTACTGACCTGGTCACCGACCGCGAGTTCTAGTTACCTCAGACCCGGTTAGTACACCGTGCTCTTCGCAGTAAGAGCGGGCTGCCGAATTTCGAGACAACCTCGGCCGGTAGGAAGGACCTTCCCCGGATTCAGCCGGCAATCGGGATCGAACAGCGCCTTCAGGTGGCCGATCATCTCCAGGGAGTCGGGTGGGAACTGCACCGCCATCAACTCGCTCTTTTCCATGCCTACGCCATGCTCGCCTGTAATTGAGCCGCCCACGGACACACAGTACTCCAGGATATCTTCGCCTGCTTTTTGCGCCTTCTCCAGATCTCCGGGCTTTCGCGCGTTGAACAGAATGATGGGATGCATGTTGCCATCACCGGCATGGAAGATATTGCTGATAGTCAGGCCATACTTCTGGCCGACCTCTCCGATGTAGCGCAGCGTAGGAGCAATCTTGGTACGCGGCACCACGCCATCCTGCACGTAATAATGCGGGCTGACGCGGCCAATCGCGCCGAAGGCGTTCTTGCGGCCCTTCCACAGCAGGTCCCGCTCTTCAGCCGACTTGGCTACCCGGAACTCGGTCGCGCCGCAGCTAAGGCAAGCGTCGCGTATCTCTTCAGTCTGCTCTTCGACAGCTTCGGTCAAGCCCTCTAGTTCGATGAGAAGGACCGCCGCGGCATTCATGGGGTAACCCGCGTGCGTTGCTTCCTCGACCATGCGAAGCATGACGCCATCCAGCATTTCGACGGCCACCGGAGTAATGGCGCGACGGGTGATCTCGGCTACCGTATTGCCGCAATCATCAGTGGAATCGTAGATGGCCAGCACTGTTTTTACCGCTTCGGGCTGGCGCATCACTCTGACGATGACCTTGGTGACCAACGCCATTGTTCCCTCCGAGCCGGTGAGCAGCCCGGTCAGGTCGTAGCCAGGAAGATCCGATTCTTTGCCTCCGGTTTCAATGATGGAACCATCGGGAAGCACTGCCTGCAACCCGAAAACATGGTTTGTCGTGACACCGTAGGCCAGTGTGTGGGGGCCGCCCGCGTTTTCGGCCACGTTGCCGCCGATTGTACAAGCCCGCTGGCTCGATGGGTCCGGCGCGTAGAAGTACTTGGAGGATTGAACCGCCATGGTGACTTCCAGGTTGACGACGCCTGGTTCCACTACCGCCCGCTCGTTCTCCAAGTCGAGTTCGGCGATACGCTTCATGCGCGCGAAGGCGATCATGATGCCGCCATTGCGGGGAATTGCGCCGCCGCTCAAGCCAGTGCCCGCGCCTCGTCCAACCATCGGCACGTCGAACTCTTTAGCAAGGCGCACGATGGCAGCGACGTCCGCTGTGGAACGGGGAAAGACGACGATCCCGGGGCGCGCCTTGTCGACACCGCCGTCGTACTCGTATAACGACAGATCTTGCGGATCGTCGAGTACGCCGTTCGGGCCGAGCAGTTGTTTCAGCTTGGAGTTCAGCTTGGCGGAAATCATAGATGCTTTCGGATTGATTCGACCATCTTGGGATCCGTCCAAAGCCGTGGCCCTATATGCTTGTCCACGACTTTACCATCCGCATTGATGATATAGGTTTCGGGCCACTTGAAGGTGCCATAGTCGGCGGGAATACCGGCTTCCGGATCTCGGGCGGTCTCAAACGCAAGTCGATTCTGCTGAACGAACTGCTTGTACTTCTGCTCGTTCTTATCAATGCTGACTCCAAGCACGACGACCCCATCCTTTGAAAGCTGCTGCGCAAAGTCATTCAACGACGGAAGTTCCTCGATACACGGGGGGCACCAAGTCGCCCAGAAGTTCAGGACCAACACCTTGCCCCCAAAGTTCGACTTGGTCACGCGCTTGCCCGAATCTGTGGTGACCGCAAATGCGGGAGCCGAGTCGCCTACCTCGATTACGCGCTGCTCGAAGGAGTGGCGAATCGTGTACAAAAAGGTCCCAAACAGGAGGGCTAGCAGCCCAATCAGCACCCGGTCAACCGAGGAAGCACGCATCTACTTCAAGTTTAGCTTGGTTCAGCGTGAACCTCTTCCCGGTTTGTGTTCCGATTTGGGATTCAAACCTGGCGCTCAAAGCCTTTTCACGGGTGTTACGCATGAGAGATCTAGACCCGCAAATCTACCTAGAAGTTATGGCTCCAGCCGCCGCTCATTTGTCCCTCCCCCGCAGCAGGAGGAATCGCCGATGCTGCCGATAATCGGAGTGCTGGTCGTTTTTGGCGCGATCATTGGCGGCTACCTAATGGAGCACGGCCAGCTTGGGGTGCTGGTGCAACCCGCCGAATTAGTCATCATCGGCGGGGCCGTGGTCGGAACAATGCTCATTTCCAATCCGGTCTATGTACTCAAGGCGTTAGGCGGCGGCGTCGGGCGTGTATTCAAACCCGAAGAGTGGAACAAGTCGCGCTATTTGGAGACCCTTCAGATGCTGTTCAAGCTATTCACGTCAGCGCGAACGGAAGGCGCCGCCAAACTGGAAGCCGACATCGAGCAGCCGGAGAACAGCGCGATCTTCACGCCGTATCCTTGGTTCCTCAAGGACCACCGAGCGTCCCGTTACCTTTCCGACACGCTGCGCCTCTACATGCTCGGCGGGATAGCGCCCCACCAGATCGACCGAGCAATGGAGATCGACGACGAAACTCATGACGCTGAGGCCACGTTGCCCGTGTCGGCGTTGCAAACGGCGGCTGATTCTCTACCCGGCCTTGGAATTGTCGCCGCAGTGCTCGGCATCGTGATCACAATGGGAGCCTTGGGCGGACCGCCGGAAGAAATCGGGCACAAAGTGGCAGCCGCACTGGTCGGAACCTTCCTGGGAATTCTTCTGTGCTACGGATTCCTGGGCCCGATCGCGACGCGGATCTCGCAGGTCAATGAGGCCGACGCTCAGTATTACGGATGTCTGCGGAACGGCATCCAAGCCTTTGTTCGAGGAGACGCACCGATTGTCGCGGTGGAATTCGCCCGGCGCAGCATCCCCGACCGCCTCCGTCCCTCTTTCCAGGAGATGGAGCAGGCCTGCAAAAAGGCGAAGGACGCCCCCGCGGCTGAGGCCACAGCGGCGTGAAACACCTGGAAGCCGTTGTCGTCGTCACGAAGAAAGTTAAGACGCACGGCAAGCACTACGGCGGCGCCTGGAAGGTGGCCTACGCTGATTTCGTTACCGCAATGATGGCGCTGTTCATCGTGCTGTGGTTAATGAATTCCGAACCTAAGATCAAGGAGTCCGTCGCTGGCTACTTCAAAGACCCGACTGGCGCAACCAAGAAAACAGGGGCCGCAGTGGGAGGCGGAGGCGAGGCGATCGCCAAGAATACCGATGAGCTGGCGAACCTCAAAGAAGGAATCGAAGAAGCGCTGAAGAAAATGCCGGAATTCCACGAGGCACTGGGCAAGCAGGTGGAGCTGACACTGACCGGAGAAGGGCTTCGCATCGAGTTGGTAGAGAACGAAGGTGGATTTCTATTTGAATCTGCGAACGCGACACCCACAGCGTCCGGGCGCCGGCTGCTCGGCGTACTCGCGCAGCAACTCGGACAGGTTCCGAACCCGATTCTGATTGAAGGCCATACGGACGCAGTACCCTACGGACCAGACTCAAACTACACCAATTGGGAGCTATCGGCTGACCGCGCAAATTCGGCACGTCGGCTGATGGAACCGAACGGGCTCCGGCCCGGCCAAGTGAAACAGGTCCGAGGATATGCCGCCGGCAGTTTGAAAAAGCCAGATCGTCCGAACGACCCTGCCAACCGCAGAATTTCGCTCATCGTACGCTTGCCCGACCCACCCAAAGCGGCGAAAACCGCCACCGGAGCTTAACACGTCCTGTTTCCTTCCGCGGCGTGACAGCATCAAATGGACGAATGCTGATCACGCGAAAGGCGGAGTTCTCCGCGTCTCACCGTTGTTATAACGCTGAGCTTTCCGAGGCGGAGAACCGCGATTTGTATGGGGAACGAGCCTCAAGTCACGGCCATGGTCACAATTATGTAGTAGAGGTCACGCTTGAGGGCGAGCCGGACAATATCACCGGAATGGTAGTCGACCTCAAACTCCTCAAGCAGATCCTCCATGAGCACGTGGTGGATGTGATGGACCACCGGCACCTGAACCATGAAGTTGCTCCTTTTGACAAAGTTGTACCGACAGTTGAGAACGTCGCTCGCGAGATCTGGCGGCGGCTGGAGCCGCAGCTTCGGTTCCCGCATGCGCGACTGCACAACGTCCGACTCTACGAGACAGCAGACTTGTACGTCGATTATGCGGAGGCTGCCGCGAAGTGAGAGTGACACGCGTCTATCGATTTGCCGCATCGCACCGGCTGCACGCGGCATCATTATCGAGCGATCAAAACACGGAACTATACGGCAAGTGCAATAATCCGTACGGGCACGGTCATGACTACATCCTCCACGTCTCGGTCACAGGCGAGCCGGATCGGCGGACGGGTCGGGTTGTGGATATCGCCGCACTGGACAGGTACGTTCACGAAAGACTGCTGCGGCTTTACGATCACAGCGACTTGAACCTGGACGTTCCGGATTTCGCCGGCGTGCCCACGACCGAGAATCTAGCGGTCGACAGTGCGGAGCGATTGCGGCAGGCCTGGCCGTTCCAGGGAGCGTCGCTGGATCGCGTTTTCATTCAGGAGACCGATCGCAACACGATTGAACTCCAGCTCACAAAGGGCTAAGGAATCGATGAAGAAGGCAACTGTAAAGGTAATGAATCGCAAGGCGAAAACGGTGCAGGAGCCGGAAGAGGGACACATCGCGGAGTTGATGCGGCAGGTCCTGGGACATCTCGGGGAAGACCCGTCGCGAGAAGGATTGCTCCGCACGCCTGCGCGGGCCGAGAAAGCTCTGCAATTCTTGACCAGCGGATACACGGCAGACCTCGACACGATAGTGAATGAGGCGCTCTTCGATGTGCAGTATGACGAGATGGTGATTGTGAAGGACATTGAGTTCTTCAGCATGTGCGAGCACCATCTGCTTCCTTTCTACGGCAAGGTGCACGTGGCGTACCTTCCCGATAAGAAGGTGATCGGGCTTAGCAAACTGCCCAGGATTGTGGACATGTTCGCGCGCCGCCTGCAAGTGCAGGAGCGCTTGACACAACAGATCGCCGAAACGGTTCAGCAGGTGCTGAATCCGAAAGGGGTCGGCGTCATCTGCGAAGCGCGTCATTTCTGCATGATGATGCGCGGCGTCGAGAAGCAGCACTCCGGAACGGTCACCAGCGCAATGCTCGGCGGATTTCGACAAAACAAAGAGACCCGTGATGAGTTCCTGTCCTTGATTAAGCAGGACGCGTCCCGCTTTTAGAACCGTCTGCTACGATAGCCCTGAATGGAGAACTTCCGCCGTTTCGACGCAACCGATCCGTATGGCCGACTGTGGGAGGTGGAGTTTCGATGGCAGCAAAATGCGATCACGATCCGCCACAGCGATGCTGTCGATGCCAAGTTTCAACTCCGCCAAGGCGATGACATCACCGAGAAGGTAATTGCGGTTGAACTTCCTCACCTGGTGACTTTAAGTCGTAAAACAGGACACGGCATCACCGACGGATGGGTGTCTCGCCTAGCGGCGCTTCATCTGAAGGAGATGATCGAGACCGATCGCGACATGGAGAAGACGCTCGTCACCGCAACCCTGCCTGATCTGGAGCGGCACTCTGCCCGCCTCGATTCGGCGATAGCCACACAGCGCTAATCTTTGGCGGTGAGTTTCTCCACGGTTAGATCTTCGGCAAGTCGATTTGCGTGGGTACAATGTGGTTGTTTGAGGGAGCGGTACTCATGAACTTTGGGAGGAAAAGCATATGGTGAACTGTCCGGTGTGCGACGCGGTGATGGACGTTGAAGAAGATGAACTGGACGAGGGCGACGAGTTTACCTGTGAAGAGTGCGGCGCTGAGGTCGCGGTCGTAGGCACCGATCCGTTAGAGATCGAGCAACTGTCTGACGCCGATGAGGACGAAGACGAAGAAGACGATGACGACGTCGACGATGAAGACGAGGATGAGG
>DASQDN010000663.1:0-2222 GCA_035634155.1 Bryobacteraceae bacterium
CGTGACCGGCCTAAGGCGAGGAGTGCCACCCCGGAGCTTTGCGCGTCCGGGGCGGTCTTGTGGTTAGTTGGCGAGGGCTTTCTCGACGGCGGCTACGAGTTCGGGCGAATCGGGCGTGATTTTTGATTCAAAGCGCTGCAGGATTTTACCGTTCTTGTCGACGAGGACTTTGGTGAAATTCCACTTGATGTCGCCGCCCGTGTTTTGGGTGATATAGCCGTAGAGCGGAATCATGTCGGCGCCTTTGACCGAGACCTTGCTCATGAGCGGGAAGTTGACGTTGTAGGTGCGGCTGCAGAAGGTTTGGATCTCTTCGTTGGTGCCGGGTTCCTGGCCACCGAAGTTGTTGGCGGGCACGCCGACAACGACGAGTCCTCGGTCCTTGTACTTGTCGTACAGGGCTTGCAGGCCGGTGTACTGGGGCGTGTAGCCGCATTTGCTGGCGACGTTGACAAGCATCACCACTTTGCCTTTGTAGGCGGAAAGGGGTGCTGGCTTACCGTCGATGGAGGTGAGGCTGAATTCGTGAACGCTGGAGGCTGCCATGAGTACCGCCGGGATAAAAAGTGCAACTGTCGCGCGAAGAGTCATAGTTTAGGTCCTTCCGCTACTGTACCGCTGCTTAGGGTTTGACACATAACTCGAAGGAGTCACTTGAATGCGAGCCGTAGACCGTGACTGTCACATTTCCATTCACGCCTTGCGCTCCGCATGCCGGTAGCGGCGTATTGGCGGGCAGCGGCGGCACGGTGAAGTGGATCTGATAGTTGCCAGTCGCGTCCGTGAGCGATATGCCGTCGGCGGGAGCTGCCCAGAAGACTGGTCCGCGGGCGATTGAGTAGCGGAGGGTGAACTGCTGCTTGGGTGGTCCCGGGATGAATGGCGCGAAGGCAACGCTGCGCTCGGCATCACCGAGTCCGTAGGCGAAGGCCACAAGTTTATCCGCGGGTTGCACGGGATTGCTGGGGCTGATAAGGGCGCCGCTGGGCGGGCGAATTACCGCGGAAGTACACGATGGGTATACATCGCTGAAGATGCTGTAGCGGACCTGGCTCTCGTCGCAGGAGGTCAAAATGTGGACTTTGTCGGGAACGGCGAGGATGGGGAGTTCCGAAAGGAGGGTGTTGCCTTCCTTGATCTCGAGTGTGGCGTAGCCGCGGCCGGCAGCGACTAGTTCAAAAGGGATTATCAAGGTGACGTTTGTGATCGGCGCACACGTGACACTTCGAATAGGACAGGGCGTCTGGCTCACACCATAGATTCCGGCGGGTGTTCGTCCCTGCGGGTGGATGAGATCGGCCGAGAATCCGGCGACGGAGGTGGAGAGCAGGAAAGGCGCGGTGTCCGACTGCCGTTGCGGGGAGCCGTATATCGGGTGGTCGAGGCGCGCCTTGGCTCCATGGATCGACACGATGATTACCTGACCGGGCGCTGCCTCCATCGCCTGTGGGGCGTTGCGGTAGCCGAAGCCGGCGATTGTGCCGGCGGGTTGGCCGAGGACTGTAAACGGCAGAGCCAGTAGGAACGTCAAGAGGGTGCGCATTTCACAAGGAATGACGCGTAGAATACAAATTGCGTGGAATGCGCCTGGAGGCGAGTCATGAAATCTCTTATTTGTCTTCTTTCTGTGCCTTTATTGGCGCAGCAGGGGGTCAATTTTTATAGCTTGGAGAAGGAGCGGGCCCTCGGCATGCAAATGGCGGCTGAGGTGCGGAAGTCGGCGAGTGCGGTTACCGATGCGGCGATTCAGGAGTATGTGCATGGCGTGGGCGGCGCCTTGGCTCCGTTCGCGAAGGAGCCGGCGGTGGTATCGCACTTTTCATTCGAGGTCATTTCGAGCGCCGATCGCACGGAACCTTTTTCCACACCGGGAGGATCGGTGTTTGTTCCCGTGCGCGCGTTGGTGGCGGCGGAGGATGAGGCTGAATTTGTGGGGATGCTCGCGCATGCGATAGGACATGCGGCTCTGCGGCATGGCACGAGATCGGCCACGCGGGCGCAGGTGGTGAATATGGCCAGCGTCCCGCTGATTTACATGGGCAGCTGGGCTGGACCGCATGTGGACATGCGCCGCAGTGCCGAATCCCCGATGCCGCTCGGCGCGTTGAAGTTCCAGCGTGTGGCTGAGCTCGAGGCGGACCGATTCGCAGTGGACACTGCGTCTAAAGCCGGCTATGATCCAGCAGGTTTGCTGCGTTATGTGGAGCGAGTGCAAACGGACG
>DASQDN010000664.1:0-4767 GCA_035634155.1 Bryobacteraceae bacterium
GCGTGACTTCTCCTTCGCCGACGCTTCTCGCTCCCGTGTCGCAATTGTCAGCCAAGCGATGGCGCGTTACTACTTCCCCGGCCAAAACGCGATCGGCAAGTACATTCAAATTGACAAAGACCCGCGCACCGGCGGCTGGTATGGCACTGACGACCCGTACGAAATTATCGGCGTTGCGGGCGACGCAAAGTATACCGAGCTGCGTGAGCCCCCGCCTCGCACGATGTACCTGAATATGTTCCAGGAGAACCGTATTGCGCACCAGTTCGCCTTACGCACCAGCGTGGAGCCGGCGGCGGTAGCAGCTGCAGCGCGCGCCGAAGTGCGACGGCATGTGAGCAACGTGCGTATCGCGAGAGTAACCACGCTAACCGAGCAGGTGGACGCAGCTCTGGTTCCGGAGCGACTCATTGCCACTTTGACCGGCTACTTCGGAACCTTGGGAGCCGTGCTCGCAGGTATCGGCCTTTACGGATTGCTGGCCTACACCGTAACCCGGCGTACCAATGAAATCGGCGTGCGTATGGCCTTGGGCGCAACCTCGGCGCACATCCGGCGCATGGTGGCAATGGATGCGCTAGTTATGGTCGGCGGAGGCATCGCCATTGGAACAGCGATGGTGGCTTGGAGCAAGCCTCTAGCCTCCAGGCTCATCCAAGATCTGAAGCCAGAGGTGCCGACAGCGCTGGCGCTCGCCGGAGCGGCAATCATCGGGGTCGCCGTGGTTGCATCGTACGCGCCTGCCCGCCGCGCCTCTCGAGTCGATCCGTTAGTGGCGCTGCGCCACGACTAAACGACAAACTTTATAGACACCGGGAACGGCAGCTTCGCCTGCTCGCCCGTAGATGTCAGCTTGCCGGTCGCCTTATCCACCTTGAACACCACCATGTTGCCGCCGTCCTGATTGGCCGCAATTAACCACGCCCCGGAAGGATCGATCCGGAAGTTTCGGGGCGTCTTGCCTTCCGTTGGCGTGGTCCCGAGAAACGTCAGCTTCCCATCCGCCGCAGTGGAGTACATGGCGATACTGTCATGTCCACGATTCGATACGTACACGAACTTGCCCGTCGGATGCACCAGGATTTCAGCGCACGACTTCGGGCCGGTATAATCGGCCGGCAACGTCGACAGCGTCTGCATATGCGTCAGCTTGCCTGCGGCATCGTCCCACTGGAAGGCCGCGGCCTCACCCGTCAATTCGTAGTCGCCATACGCGAACTTGTAGTTGGGATGGAACGCCAGGTGACGCGGACCCGACCCGGGATTCACCTTCGTCACCGAATGCTCCGTCAGCGTGCCCTTCGCGGTGTCCACCGCGTACACGATGTACTGGTCCAGACCGAGATCGCCAATCACCACGTACTTACCGTTCTTGGAAAAGTTCACTGAGTGCGCGTGAGGTCCGTTTTGCCGCTGCGGATGCGCGCTGGAGCCTTTGTGCTGGATCAACGCGCTGGACTCGCCGAGCGAGCCGTCGGCCTTGATCGGGAATGCAGCCGTACTTCCCGAACCGTAATGGGCGGCCACCAACACCTTGCCCGAGGGATCGGCGGCGAGATGACAAGGTCCATCCCCTCCCGACTGCTGCTGATTGATCGCGGTCAGCTTGCCCGAAGCACGGTCGATATTAAATCCGCTCACGAGCCCGCCACGCTGCTCGCCGACGGCATACAAGCGGCGGCCGTTCGGCGTCACGTACAGGAACGAAGGGCTCGGCATCTCAGCCGCCAGGCCGATCTCCGTGAGCTTACCCGAGGCGGGGTTGAAACGGTACGAGTAGATTCCCTTGCTCCCACCGCGTGTGTACGTGCCCACGTACACCAGGTTCTCCTTGTCGGCGGCAAGAAGTTGCCCCACCGCGCCGGCGGTCACGATTCCAAATTGACGTCTAGTCAGCATTTGTCCTTTCCAAGCCTTCACTTCTTCAATTCGATCACCAGCGTGCGGTACGGGGCCTTGCCCAAGTTGATCAGCACGGGAGCGTCCTCGCCTTTGTTATGCCATATCACTTCGCCGGATTTGCGCTCTCGAATTGTCTTCTCTTTGGTCTGTGAGTCCGTCCGCTCGTACCGGCTTTCATCCAGGAAAACGATCACCTGATCGGTAGGTCGGATGTACCGCTCACGCGCAACGCCGGGCTGATAAACCACTTCACTCACCTTCACCCGATCATTTTCCAGCTTCACCGTCGACGGCAATGTGTTCTGCATACCCATTGCCCAGAATGCCAGAGACGTGACGCACGACGAAAGCAGGGCCGTAACTATCAGGGAGCGTTTCATGCTTAGCTTCATAGTACACGCGCGCGCGTTTGCAAGCGGCGTGAAACGTACGGCGCTCGGTGTACGTTTCATTACTGAGCCCGTGCTCTTAAGGAAGGAGCGTCCCATGGTGACCCGCTTAACTGTCGTGCTGCTGAGCGGCCTGTTCGCCTTCGCCGAGGAACCGATTGTGTTTCGCAGCGACGTTGCATTGGCTCGCGTGGACGCTCAGGTAGTCGATCGCAATAACCGGGCCATCACCGGCCTCGAAAAGGAAGACTTCGTCCTCCTGGAAAGCGGGCAAAAGCGCGAGATCCGCAACTTCGAAGCCGAAGACATGCCGATGGACGTGCTCTTCCTGCTCGATGTCAGCGGAAGCATGCAAACGCACATCGAGCGCGTTGCCGCAGCGGCCGACAAGGCGCTGCGAGTGCTCGGGCCGGACGACCGAGTCGGCATAATGGTGTTTGACCGTGCCACACGCATGCGCGTGCCGTTCCGGAAGAATGGCGATTCCCTGGTGCGCGAGTTCGAAAACGTTCTGAACCAGGAGACCTTTGACGGCGGCACGGACATCACGCGCGGGCTTTACGATGCTGCGGCGTACGTCGGCCGGGAGGGCCGCCGCAACGCCCGTCGCGCCATCGTGATCCTGACGGATGACCAAACGGAGCGGGGCAAGGATGAATCTGGTGTAGCTCAGGCGCTTGGGCGCGCGGACGCCGTGCTCAGCGCCCTGATCGCTCCGGACGCCATGCGCGGCCGCTACGGGGGCAGCTATCCGACCAGTGGCGGAGGCGGCGGTGGTTGGCCCACCAGCGGTGGCGGTGGCATGGGCGGACCGCTCGGCGGCATCATCTTCGGTCGCCGAGGACCGTACGGCGGCGGCTATCCCGGCGGTGGCGGCGGACGCCCGCCCATCGTGCTGGGTCGCGGAAACACCTCTTCGGCGGGGACGGAAGAAATCGCGCGACGTTCCGGTGGCGACAGCATGCGAGTTGACGAGGCCGCGGCGCTGGAGGAAACCCTGACTCGCTTGCGCCAGCGCTACGCCGTTCACTTCAACGTTGCCGACGCGAGCGCCGGGGCAGGACAAGATGTCGAACTCCAGCTTTCGGACGCCGCTAAACGACGGCATCCCGGATCGGAAGTGCGCTACCGTCGTGCGAACCTTGCATCCGACGGGCAGTCCTCGACCGATCCCGTGCTGGTCAGCCGCACACCCACAAACACCCGAACCACCCGCTCGGACGACGACCGCCAAAACTCCGGGTCCCTCCGCCGGCGCAAAGCTCCGGTGAACGAGGACGGCACGCGCGTCGACACCGAGCCGCAAAGCCAGTCCGGGGGCGGTTGGCGCCGTTCGGACGAACCCGCTCCGGCAGCAGTGGAACCTGCTGTGGCGCCCCCGGCTCCTAAAGCCGCACCACGCGCGGACCAGGACGCTCCAC
This sequence comes from Bryobacteraceae bacterium, assembly GCA_035634155.1. Lineage (GTDB taxonomy): Bacteria > Acidobacteriota > Terriglobia > Bryobacterales > Bryobacteraceae > DASQDN01. Next base: position 3,713 of record DASQDN010000664.1, read on the forward strand.
CGCAGGATAATACCAGCGGCGGCGGCTGGCGGCGCGTGAAACCCGGCGAACAGCCCTGACTTCAATTCCGCCGCCGTTTGAGAGATAATGGAAGTCTCTCAAGCGGCGGTTCTCGTCCCCCGCCGTGACACCAACTCAGCTCTGCGATAAGGTTCCTATTGATTTCCGTTAACAACGTCACGATGCGCTACGGCGCGCGCATTCTTTTCGAAGACGTCACTACCACGTTCTTCACCGGAAGGCGCTACGCGGTATCCGGGCCGAACGGCGCCGGCAAATCCACTTTCATGAAGATCCTCACCGGCGACATCGAGCCCACTAAGGGCTCCATTACCCGCCCGAAGAAGATGGGGATCCTGCGGCAGGACCAGTTTGCGTTCGACGAATTCCGAGTCATCGACACCGTCGTAATGGGCAACTCAGGGCTTTGGAGCGCTTTGCAGGAACGCGACAAGCTTTACGACAAACCCGAACTGACGGACGAAGACGGCATGCGCCTGGGCGAACTCGAAGGCATTGTCGGCGAGGAAGGCGGCTACACGGCCGAGAGCGATGCGGCGATTCTGCTGCAAGGTCTCGATGTGCCGGACGACTTGCACGAGCGCAAAATGGGCGAACTGCAGGGCGGCCAGAAAGTGCGTGTCCTTCTGGCGCAAGCGCTGTTCGGCAATCCGGCCGCGCTGCTACTGGACGAGCCCACGAATCACCTCGACCTCGACTCAGTCCACTGGCTGCAGGATTACCTGCGCGGATACGAAGGCACCCTCATCGTCATCTCGCACGATCGCCACTTTCTGAACGAAGTTTGCACCCACGTTGCCGACATCGATTATCAAACGATCATCACCTACACCGGCGGCTATGACGACATGGTGCTCGCCAAGACGCAGATCCGAGCCCGTGTCGAAGCCCAGAACGCGCAGCGCGAGAAGAAGATTGAGCAGTTGCGAGAGTTCATCGCGCGCTTCTCGGCCGGCACCCGATCCTCCCAGGTCACCTAGCGTAAGAAAGAAGTGGAGCGCCTGCAAACCGCCGAGCTCGCACGCTCCAACATT
>DASQDN010000665.1:0-1887 GCA_035634155.1 Bryobacteraceae bacterium
TGTTGAGCTTCTTCGCCAGTTCGAGCGCCTCCGAAAACCGGTGCTGCCCAAGCAGCAACCAGGTCCGCGCCTTCAAGCCATCGAAGTTGTCCGGAGCGGCTGCGAACGATTGCTGCAAAGCCGCTTCCGCCTTCTGGTGGAACACCGGGTTAGCTGTGTCGCGCGCCTGTCGCACATAATCGAGCGCCTGCGCGTTGAAGTCCTGAGCGAAGAAAAGCAGCGCGAGGAATGTCATTGCACTCCTCCATCGGAAGCGGCAGCAGGCGCGGGAGTCGCGGGACGGCCGGGATGCGCCCACTGGACATACGGGAACGTTTCCTGGTAAGGAACGTCGTTCGCATTCACTCCATCGCCGATCATCGTGTACGGAGCAGTGCCGAAGCCTGCCAGCACACCAGCAACGGCGCGCAGCGAGATATCGGTCACGTCGTCAGACACTCGACGGCCGTTCGGGAATCCACCGAGGTCGCCAGCAAGCGCGCCGATGCGCTTACGCGCGGCCGCGGGAGTCGGTGGTACGCCGGTGTTGAGTCGAAGCAGATCCGCGACCGGTCCCGGTGGAGTTCCAGCAGGGGCGATCGGAGCTTGATATTGCGCAAGAAGGAGCAGATCCGTACGCGGCGCGTCCGGCATGGGAAGACCGCCATAGACGGCGTTCAACGCTCGCGCAAGAAGCGGGTCGAGCACAAAGTTTGCATACTGCGCGTCGTCGACTGGGTCGCTCATGCTGAAGCGATCTTTCGAGCCGGTTCCGATGATGACCTCATTGATCAGCGGATTGCCCATGCGCTGGACCTGGCGATACTGCGGTTCAGGCTCAAAGCCGGCGATCTCCTGCGGCGAGCGCCTCACCGAAATTCTCGGCCGTGAAGTCGTGCCCCAGGTTCCGATCACAGCTCTCGGATCGGTTGCCGGATAGGTGCCGTTGCCTTGCGTGAGGAAGTTGATGGGAACCTCGATCGCGATGGTGTTGACGTTGTATCCCGCAACATCATCAGGAGCTGAGTTCTGGCGGTCATTCCCTTCCTGTTCCGCGGTGAGCACACCCGGCGTGCCGGACGGAAAGCTACCACGCAGGTTGAGCGAATCGAATGTGCCGCCGAGGTCGATGTAGAACGGGTCATCTACAGTTCCCGCGAAAACGCGAACTCCGTTGTCCAGCGTGTAGATACCTTGCTTGGCCAACGACGGGTAATCCGGCATCGTCCGCGGCCCAACGTTCGAAGGCACCGCATACAACTTGCGCGAACCCGTCATGTTGGTGCGCGAAGCGTTCGCGCCCGAGCCGCGAACCATCCACACGGAATAGCTTTGTCTTAAGCTGAGTCCTTCCGAGCCCCTTCCGTCCAGCGCGGTGATCGCAGGCGGAATCAATTGCACCGGCGGCCTCTCGCCGTTCAGAGTACGCGGAGCGTTCTGCGGAGAATTAATTCCGTTGCCCGCGCCGATGAAGCCCGTGAAGACGCCGGGCGCGCGGACTTCGGTCTGGAATCGAACTTCAAAGCCGATGTCGGCCACTGCGTCGTGGTTATTGTCGACCTTGAACGAGTACACAATTTCCGGGTCGAAGGGGAAGTAGTTAGGACCGTTGCTCGGCTCGAGCAGGGGGTCAACGTTGAGGATAAGAGTTACTTTGGACGGGTCGTCGTAACTGACAAACGCATACCAGTCGGTAATGTCAGCGGCGCGGTCGAGCGCAGTGATCGGCGCCTCGCGATGGTTTGCGCCGAACGAGGTGTCCGGCGCGATCAGCAGCATCGCCATCAGAATGGCGAAGTATCCCCGCATCATTCGCATTGCGGCTCCTTGGCAGTAAAATCGTCCCGCTTATGGGCGAGTACACCGGTCAATACGGAACCGCTGGCCATTTGGATGTCAGCGCTTGGC
>DASQDN010000666.1:0-9090 GCA_035634155.1 Bryobacteraceae bacterium
GGTAACGATCGCTTGCACCACTCGTAGATCGGAAGCGTGTCTTTCAGCGCAGCACGATCGATTGCCAGCAAACCCGGAATGCCCACAACCACAAACTGCACATTCAGCGTGAATGCTGCAATCCAGCCGCATACCCCTAGCGCCGCGAAAGAATGCGCCACCACACGATCTCCCACCTTCGCCGAGCTCATGCCCTGACGGATCAGTCCGCCGATGTGCCGCGCCTCCTCGAACAAAGCCATCGCGAGCAGCGGCATCGCAGGAGCAAGCAAGCGGCAAGTAGGATTGAAGTTCCAGGTTAAAAGCACCATCGTGAGCAGGACACAAAAGGTCACATACTCTACTGCGCCCGTGCGTCGAAGCAACCTTCGCGCGCCGGAAACGGCGCCGGCCAACAGCGCGGCCGAGATCGCCCTCCCGGTAATGGACGAAGGCAAATCGTAATAAACGAATCCGCCGACGGCTTCAACCAACCCAAACGTGTTGCGATACACGAACTCGGGAAGCGCCGCCAAACCGCCGGTTCTTACGTGAAAAGCAACATAGTCGGTGTAGTACCAAAGGACGGAGTTTTCCCCGCCAGCCCGGTGTTGCTGCGACCAAATGGTCCAAGCCAAAGTGGCCGCAACGGCAGGCCCCGTCACCACCACCGCTCGGCGCCAATCTTTACGCCGCCAGTTGGCAAAAAGCACAGCCGGAATGATGAGCGCGCCTACCACTTTCGTCAGACAGGCCGCAGCCGCCAGGCCGCCGGCGACCCACCACCAGTGCGGCGCGTCGCGCTTGGTGTACAGAATCCAGAACGTCAGCAGGATCAACATCGCGAACAGGAAGTCCGCGATCGGTAACAAAGTCCAATACACCAGCCGCGGACTCGTCGCAAGACAAGCGACCAACACGGCGGCCGCGATCGTGGAGAACCCTAGTGCACGGGCCAAACCGAACGACACCGAAAAGAATGCCAGCGCAACGCCGATGCTAAGCACCGCAGCACGCTGCAGATTGTCCGGGAACGCCCGGCCACCGCTCCACACCGGCAACAGCAAAGCGGAAAACAACGGCTGATACTTGGTCTGATGCGGGCGGCCGGGAAGACTCGCAATGCGATATTCGCCGCTCTCATACAGCGTCTTAGCGGAGATAACGTATAAACCCTCATCCTGGTAGCGTCCGAACTGCGGCAGATCGGAGTTCGTCAGCGCCACCCAAGCCAGCGGAAACAGCGCAAGAAGAAGAATCAGCGCGGAGAAAAGAAAGGTCCACGGGCGCTGGGTCATCCACCATAGATATCGGCGAGCGCCCGCCGCCGCATTAGCGCTTGTAGCCGATCTTACGCAGGAAACCGTGGCGCCACGCCGCGTCTTCACCCGATTCCACACCCTTCGGGGATGACCCGTCAATCACTCCGAGAATGCCTCTCCCCTGCTCGGTTTCCGCTACGATGACCTCCACCGGATTCGCCGTTGCGCAGAACAGACCGACAACCTCCGGCACGTCTTTGATCCGCCCCAGGATGTTGATGGGAAATCCATCCTTCATTACGATCACAAAGCTGTGTCCCGCGCCCACCGACTGCGCGTTCCGCACCGCCGCCTCCTTCAGCTCCTCGTCGTTTCCATCCACGCGAATCAAGCACGCGCCCGAGGCCTCATTGAACGCGATGCCGAACTTCATCTGCGGAGCCGTGTTGACGATGGCTTCGTAAAGGTCCTCCACCGTCTTGATGAAGTGGCTCGCCCCCAGGATCAGATTGGCGCCTTCCGGGATTTCCAGCCGGACCGAGCTAAGTTGCATGTTTATAATTGTATGCGTGCAGAAGCACTACGGCCTGCTTTCCGACGACGGAGTGCTCGAGCATATCTCCCGCTCCCGTCACGCCCGAACCTCCTTCAAGAACCTCGTTCGCGAACTCGGCGCGAAGGGTGAAGACCGGCAACGCGTCGAAGAAATCCTGGAGCGCCTCACCGAACGCGGCGAACTCATCGAACTGCGCGGAGGACAATACGCTGTCGCCCGCCTGAGCCGCGAGTTTCTCCTCGGCCGCCTCCAGATGCATAAAGACGGCTTCGGGTTTGTCGTGCCCGACAACCGGCCGGAAAACATGCGTGGCGATCTTTTCATTCCGCCGGATGAAGCCGCTAAGGCCATGCACGGGGATCGCGTGATCGCGCGCGTGGTCCGCATCGAAAGCGATGGGCGCGCCGACGGAGCCATCGTCCGCATCCTCAAGCGCGCTCACATGACCGTTGTCGGCGAGTTCAACGTGCGCCGCCACGGCTGTTTCGTCAAGCCGCACGACGACCGCATCAAGCAGTGGATCGAAATCGCCGAAGGCATGGAGATCCCGGAGTCCCGCGCCACCATCAACCGCGTCGGCGTAGAACCGAAGCCGATCCACGCCATAGAAGACATGGACGGCATGATCGTCAATGTCGAAATCCTGGAGTTCGGCGAAGAAGGCGAGAACGCCGTTGGGAAGGTCATCGAAGTACTCGGGGCGCCCGATGACTTCGGCGTCGACGTCGAAATCATCATCCGCAAGTTCCATATCCCGCACGAGTTCCCCGAAGATGTCATCCGCCAGGCGCGGGAAGTCTCCGAGGAGATCCCTGCTGAAGAGATCGCGCGCCGCCAGGATTTCCGAACCCTCGACATCGTCACCATCGACGGCGAAACCGCGCGCGACTTCGACGACGCAGTGTGGGTGGACCGCCTCGACAACGGCAACTACGCGCTGCAGGTCCACATCGCCGACGTCAGCTATTACGTTGGTCCCGGTTCTCCCATCGATCGCGAAGCGACCAAGCGCGGCACCAGCGTTTATTTCCCCGATCGCGCTGTGCCGATGCTTCCCGTCGAGCTTTCCACGGGCATCTGCTCGCTGAAACCGCAAGTCGACCGGCTGGTGATGTCCGCCATCCTGGAGATCGATAACAGCGGAGCGGTGGTCAGCCAGGAGTTCACCCGCGGCGTGATCCGCAGCGCCGAGCGGATGACCTACACCAACGTTCATCTGCTCCTCGAAGGCGACGCCGCCGTGCGCGAGCGCTATGCGCGCCTGGTCGATCGCTTCGAGCTGATGAAGGAACTCGCGCTGAAGCTGAACCGAAAGCGCGTCAAGCGCGGCTCCATCGACTTCGACCTGCCGGAGCCGATCATCGAGTTCGACACGCAAGGCGACATGATCGGCGTCGTGCGCAGCCCGCGCAACATCGCGCATCGCATCATTGAAGAGTTCATGCTGGCGGCGAACGAGGCCGTAGCCTCGCATCTGGAAGCGGCGGAGATCGATTCCATCTACCGCGTCCATGAACCGCCCGACCCCAAGCGCATCCTTGACTTCGAAGAAGTCGCTTCCAAGTTCGGCTATTCCCTGAACGCGGGTCCGCTGCCTGTGAAGAAGTTCCGAAGCACAGATCGCCGGCGCGACGGGCGCAAGGCCACCAAAGAAATCGTACTGCCGGACGAGAAGATCACGATTCCTTCTCGCGCGTATCAGAAGCTCACGGCGAAGCTGGAGGGCAAACCCGAAGAGCGCATCCTTACCTATCTGATGCTGCGCTCTCTCAAGCAGGCCAAATATCGCGAAGAGAACCTGGGCCACTATGCTCTCGCCGCCGAAAGCTACACGCATTTCACTTCGCCCATTCGCCGCTATCCCGACCTGATGGTGCATCGCATTCTCGGCGAATACATGGACCGGCACACCACGTCACTCAACCAGGGACAACTCCGAGTCATCGCGGAAGACTGCTCGCAAACCGAGCGCCGCGCCGACGAAGCTGAACGCGAATTGGTGGAGTGGAAGAAAGCCAAATTCATGGAGCAGCGCGTCGGCGAGGATTTCGACGCGTTGGTCATCAGCACCACGAAATACGGCCTCTTCGTGGAGCTCGAGCAGTTCTTCATCGAAGGACTGGTGCCGATAGACAGCCTGCCCGGAGACCGGTATCTCTACAACGAGAACACCCGCAAGATCGTGGGCAATCGCTCGAGGCGTGAGTTCTCCATCGGCGATCGCGTGCATGTAGTGCTCGACCGTGTCGATGCGATCGAGCGAAAGCTGACCTTCTCCTTGATGGAAGCCGAGGCCCCGCAGCGGAAGCGGAAGCGCCGGTGAAAACCAGCGCCGATATCGGCGAACTCGTACAGCGCGGCGACGACTTTGCAAACTGGCTTCGTTCGGTGAAAGCAGATCTGTCCCCGACCGACTTCGAGTGGTATCGCTATGACTCCTTCGGCAACCTCAACCACCTCGACGCGCTGCTCAGCGGTAAGTACCGCGACATCGTGGCTCTGGCGGGCGACGATCCGGTGCTCGATTTCGGCTGCGCGGACGGTGATTTCGCGTTCTTTCTCGAATCGCTGGGCCTGCGAGTGTTGGCCTTCGACCATCACCGCACCAATCATAACGGCATGCTGGGCGTCCGAGCCCTGAAACAGCGCCTGAACTCCGGGGTCGAGATTCACGAAGTCGATCTAGACGGGGGCTTCGAACTTCCCGCCGGACAGTATGGACTGGCGGTCGTGCTCGGGCTTCTGTACCACCTGAAGAATCCGTTCTACGTGCTGGAAACGATCGCCCGCCAGTCGCGTTACTGCCTGCTCTCGACGCGCATCACCCGCTATCTGCCGGATCGCAAGACCGACGTCTCCCGGAGCCCTGTCGCGTACCTGCTGAGCGAGACCGAACTCAACGACGACGATTCCAATTTCTGGATCTTCTCCGAGACCGGACTGCGCCGCATCCTGGAGCGCTGCCATTGGCGCGTGCTCAACCTGGTGACCGTCGGGCCGCCGGATTCCGACCCCGTGACTCTCGATCACGATCAGCGCGCCTTTTGCCTTCTCGAAAGCGTGCACGGGATGCGGCACTTCAATCTACTGTCGGGCTGGTACGCGCCCGAATCCAGCGGCTGGCGATGGACGGCCAGAGACTTCGAGGTGTCTTTAGATGCGGCCACCCGCATCACAGTGGAAATGTTCGTCCCCCCGGCATTGATCGCGCGTTCGGGAACCATTACGCTAACCGCCGAGGCGAATGGCAAGCCGCTGCCTGCGGAAACGTATAAGGAGCCGGGCAAAGCCGTTTACACGCGCCGCTTGCCGGGCGGTCCGGTTCGCCTCAGCTTCCATTTGAGCGATGCCTTCCCGCCGACCGAAGCCGATGTGCGGGAACTCGGCATCATCGTGGCGCGTCTTCAGGCCGAATGATTCCTGAGCCCGCGATCTACGGTACGATGGGAAAGTCAAGTCTAGGTGTAAGCATGGGTCGTTGTCTTTCTGCCCTTCTCTTCGTTTTCGCCCTCTGTGTGCCTGCGGGCGCGCAGCCTGCCGCTGCCGTCGAACCGGCCGCGCCCAACGCCGCGCCTAACCAGGAACCGTTCCGCATCAATGTCCGTGAAGTCATCGTTCCGGTGACCGTAACGGATATCAAGGGCCGGTTCGTTTCGGATCTGGAAGCGAAGGATTTCCACATCTTCGACGAAGGCAAGGAGCAGAAGATCCAGTTCTTCACCCGCAACCGCCAGCAGCCGGTGGTTGTTGGCTTCCTCCTCGACCTGAGCAACGCGAGCAAGATCCATTGGAAGACCTACCAGGAATCGGCGATCGAGCTGATTTCTACGCTGCTGCCGAATGATCCCAGGTTCAGCGGTTACCTGATCACCTATGCGACCGAGGCCGAAGTCGCGGTGGATACTACCACTGACTCCGAGAAGCTGATCGACAAAGTGCGCAAGCTGAAACCGGGTGGCGGCGCGGCGCTGTACGACGCGATCTGGATGGCCTGCACCAGCCGCAAGCTCGTCAAGGGCGAGCCGTTCGAGCCCCGGCGGGTGATCGTCGTCATCGGCGACGGACACGATAACGCCAGCAAGAAGACCCTGAACGAAGTGCTGGAGATCGCGCAGCGCAATCTGGTGACGGTTTACGGCGTCAGCACTGTCGCCTTCGGCTTCAACTCCGACGGTGAGAAGAACCTGACGAAGCTTGCCGAGGAAACCGGCGGGCGCGTCGAATACCCGCTGGAAGGTGTGTACAAGGACGTGATCGGGTACCTGGAAAAGCCGTCCGATGAAGGCAACTATGCGTTGAAGGTCGGCACCGGCGGTTATGCGTCGCAGATTGCGCAGGGCATGTTCCGCGCCATCGCCAACGTGGCCGGTGAAGTGACCACGCAGTACATCATCCGCTACACGCCTGACACGCCGGAAGAGCAGAAGACGTTCCGCAACATCAAGATTACCGTTCCGGACTTGCCGAACGTGAAGGTTCGCACCCGCAAAGGGTATTACCCCGAAGCCGCGTCGCACACTCCGCCGAAAGGATGACACCCATGGGCCAGTACACGGTTCTGCAAGCCAACCTGCCCGGGATGGTTTCCGAGAACATCGGTGTGCTGCTGGTGGACGATGCCGGCGCTGCTCACGTGCGTTTTCGTCGCGACCTGCACGAACTCGCGGCTGACGACGATGACGCGGAGTACCTCGAACTGATCGAAACCGATCTCCGCGACAAGGCTTCGGAGCTGGGCGGCAAGTCCCTGCTCCGCTGGATGGAAGACTCGCTGTCGAACGTACTCCGCATCTCGGATCCTGAGGAAACGGCGGTCGCATGGCCCGAAGCCGATATTCGGCGGCTTTACAAGGCGCATGTTACGCCCAAGGTGCTGCCCTTCCGCACGCATCTGCCGGTGTTCACCCTTGCGGCGGCCGCAGGCAGTTGGGGCGAGCAGATGGAAGTCACCGAAGAGGACTGGGCCGAAGTCACGGCCGACCTTCGGCTGACCGAGGACATGTTCGTGGCGCATGTGGTGGGACGCTCGATGGAACCGAAGATCCCGGCGGGCAGCCTTTGTGTGTTCCGGCGCAGCGTGACCGGCTCGCGGCAAGGCCGCCTGGTGCTGGTGGAAAACTACGGCGAGACCGGCGAAAACCGGTACACCATCAAGCGCTATACAAGCGTGAAGCGCCAGTCCTCAGAGGACGACTGGGAGCACGAGACGATTCGCCTGGAGCCCCTCAACCCCGAGTACGAGGCTTGGGAACTAAGCCCCTCCGATATTCGCGTCGTGGGCGAGTTCGTCCGCGTGCTCGACTAGTTTTCCCGCATCTCCGGCGTGTCCTTGCAGATGGCGCAGTGTTGCCCCCGGCGCGACTGCCACAGCCGTGCCGCTGTAAACAAAACCGCCGACGCAGAGCCCCAGAGCAACCCGTGCTGGAGCGCAAACGACGCGTCTTCCGTCTTGAGATACTGAATGCCCCCGATGACTGCCACCGCCAACGCGAACACGGTCAGAAATCGCCGAACCCAAAACCCGGTTCCCATTAGCTAGACCTTCCTCCACGTGCGGGCCAACTCGGCCGCTGCTCGAAACGCAATCGCCTGAATCGTCAGCGAAGGGTTGAAGCCACCGTTCGTCACGTGGACGCTTCCGTCGATGACGTAGATATTATCAGCAGTATGCACGCGGCAGGTCGTGTCGACGACGCCCGTCTTTGCATCCGCGCTCATGCGGCAGGTCCCGGCTTGGTGCTGGCCTCCGCCATTCCCCTTCCCCGGTAAGGTCGTCCAGGTCTCGACCGCGCCCGCGGCTTTCAACCACTCCTCAGCCTTGGCGGCGATGAACTTGCCGGCTTCCAGGTCGTGTGGATGCCGCTTTCCGGTCAGCTTCGCCACCGGAATGCCCCATGCATCCCGCACAGAAGCGTCCACCTCGACGCGCGTCTCCCAAGTCGGCATTTCCTGGATCGGGCCCTTCACGGACATGGTGCGCTTGTAGTGGGTTGCAAGCCAGCGCTTGTAGTCACCGCCCCATTTCTTCATCCGCGGCGGAACCATGGTTCGGGAGAACAGATACGGCAGCCGGATAAACTCGTTGGCGAGCATCGCCCCACCCTTGATCCCAGGATTGCCATGATTGAAATCGCACACGGCGATCCGCGCGCCGGGGCCGATCCCGTCGTAGGTCTCGTGCTCGAAGATGCCGACCGCGCCGGCATACGCGTGCCCCTGAAGATTGCGGCCGACCCAATCAGCCTGGTTTCCGATCCCGGTCGGATGGACCTTGTTGCGCGAGTTCAACAGCAGCCGCGCTGATTCCGTCGCTGAACAGGACACCACCACGATGCGGGCCGGCTGCTCATACAATTGCCTGTCCTTGAAGTACGACACGCCCGTCGCATTGCCTTTTGCATCCAGCAGGACTTCCTTGACCACGCATTCCGTCCGCAGATCGCAGTTGCCCGTTTGGATCGCGCGCGGGATCACATTCACGGCCGTCGATCCTTTGGCATTCACCTCGCACGCAAACCCGACGCAATGCAGGCACCCGATACACGCGGGACGGCCGTCATACGGCTTGGAATTGATCGCCATCGGTATTGGGAACGGATGCAGTCCCAGCTTCCGAGCGGCCGGTCCTAAGATGGACGCTTCGCGGTTATAGGGCAGGGGCGGCATCGGATACGGCTTCGAGCGCGGTGGATCGAACGGGTTAGCGCCCGCCTGCCCGGATACGCCGATCTCCCATTCGGCCTTCGTGTAGTACGGCTCCAAGTCAGCGTACGAGATCGGCCAATCCTCCAGCGTGCTTCCTTCCAGCGCGCCATACGTCGACCGCATCCGGAAGTCTTTCTCGGTGTACCGCCAAGCCATCGCGCCGTAGGACAGCGTTCCGCCCCCTACGCACGCCGCTACGTTCCCGTACCCGCCGTCGGACGCGGTCACCCTCCGAAACTCGGTGTCATCGCCGAGCTTCACCAGTCGACGATGCCGCTCGTCATCGGGCCCGAACGCATTCCCGAGCACGGTGGTCCGCTGCGACCGCAGTTCGTCATGCTCGGTTTCTGCGAAGCGGTAGCGCTTGCCGCGCTCCAGCAGCGCCACCCGGAGTCCTGCTTTGCTCAGCTCCTGGGCCACGATTCCGCCGGCGGCGCCCGCGCCTACGATGACGGCATCCACGGCAGGAAGGCGGCTCAATGCGCGTGCCCTCCCGCGTCGTACCCGAGCAACTTCCAGCCCACCCGATCCTTGTTCCCGCCGTGCTTAGGATCGGCGAAGAAGCCTTGCATGGTGTGGTCGACCAGC
>DASQDN010000667.1:0-16676 GCA_035634155.1 Bryobacteraceae bacterium
GGATACATCGGCTCGCACACAGTACACCTGCTGCGTAGAAGGGGATTCGACGTGTCCGTAGTGGACGACCTGTCGCGCGGGCATGAACACAACGTCCGGGAGGGCCAGTTCCACCGTTTGAATCTGCTCCAGACCGATGCGCTTGCCGAGTTGATGGCGCGTGAGAAGTTCGCCGCGGTGGTTCACTTCGCTGCGTATATCGCTGTCGGCGAATCCACTCAGAAGCCTGAGCTGTACTTCACCAACAACGTGAGCGGGTCCATCTCGCTTTTCACGGCGATGGAGCGAGCGGGTGTGAATAAACTGGTGTTTTCGTCCACCGCCGCCGTGTACGGTACGCCCGAGCGTGTGCCCATCCTTGAAGACTTCCCTTACGCCGCGGTGAGTCCTTATGGCGATTCGAAGGTAATGGTGGAGAAGATCCTCGCATGGCTCGATGAATATAAGGGCGTGCGCAGCGTGTGTCTGCGGTATTTCAATGCATGCGGGGCTGAGCCCGGCTCGGGACTTGGCGAAGAGCATGAGCCCGAGACGCACCTGATTCCGCTGCTCTTTCGAGCCATTGAGACTGGCAAGCCGGTGACGATCTTTGGCGAAGATTATCCGACACCCGATGGCACCTGCGTCCGTGACTACATTCATGTCAGTGATCTGGCTGAAGCCCATATCCTGGCGGTCGAGTCGCTCCTGAAAGGCGGACAGTCATACAAGTTCAATGTCGGAACGGGCGAAGGTCAGTCGGTGCGCCAAGTGATGCGAGCCGTCGAAGAAGTGGTCGGCAAGACGATTCCCTATGAAGTAGGACCGCGCCGTGCCGGCGATCCGCCGGCGCTGGTGGCCAACTCGGATCGTCTGCAGCAGACGCTCGGCTGGAAGCCGAAGTACACCGATATTCGCGACATTGTCAGAAGCGCCTGGGAATTTCACCAGGAGCATACGAGGCGACGGTTATCCCGGGCGTAGAGCCAATTCAACAAAAAAATAGGACCGCGATGCCCGTCGCGGTCCTGCCGTTTTCGCTTTCGAGAACATTGCTCGCTTACACAAGACTCATCGCCCGAGCGGCAACACTCTTTAACCTTTCTTAGCCGCCGATGAGGCCGAGTCGCTTCTCCGGCCGAAAACCCGGAAAGATCCTGGTCGCGTCGCGCGAGCCGAGTTGCCCTGCCACCACTTCGGATAGCACGTTGCGAAAATCCGTTGTGACCGCCAGATCCCGGCCCTCATAAAGCTGCTCGGGTTCGAGCCCGGGCCATTCGCCGTACACCTTGCCGCCCTTCACCCCGCCGCCAAGCACAAACATGGCATTGGCATGGCCGTGGTCGGTGCCTCGGTTGCCGTTCTCGCGGGCCGTTCTGCCGAACTCGGACATGGTGACGATCACAAGGTCTTCCATACCGTTGCCGAGGTCTTGGTGGAAGGCCGCGAGTGCGCCGCCCCACTGATTCAGCAGGTTCGCCAGCGGGCCCAGCGTTGGCTGCGCGCCCACCTCGTTGACGTGCGTATCCCACCCGCCCATATCTGCAAAAGCAACTTCGAGACCGACATCGGCCTTGATGAGGCGGGCGATCTGCTGCAGGCTCTGGCCGAAGCGACCGTTAGGATAGCGCGCGCCGTTGGCGGGTTGATAGGGCTGTTTTGCAATGGTGTCAAGCATCTTCACCGCGTGGAATGTGTCGCGACCGGCGCCGCTTAGCACCTTATCTACCGTGTCGCTATACATGGATTCGAACGTGCCTTGCGCCTGCAGATCGGAAACTCGAAACGTTGCGAGATTACCGATCGCGACCGCTGGAGCGTCGCCTCGCAGCGTGCGCGGCAACTGCGTACCGATAGCGACGGCGCGCACCGGAGATGCTTTAGCCGTTGTAGCTCGCGGGAGGGCTCGATTGAGCCAACCATCTGTGGTTCCTTTACGTCCCGGCGTGCCTGACTCCATGTAATCCTGGGCGTCGAAGTGGGACCGCGTCGCGTCGGGCGAACCGGTTGCTTCCACGACTGCGAGTTGACCTGCATCGTATAGGGACTTAAGCGGCGAGAGCGATGGATGCAAGCCGTAGAACCCATCCAGGTCCAGGACGGCGGTCTTCGGGATCGATATCGTGGGCCGAAGTTGGTAATATTTTGGGTCGCCATGAGGAACGACGATGTTGAGGCCGTCAGCCGCGCCGCGCTGGAAGACCACCACCAGTACCTTGCGCTTGCCCCCGGATTCAGCCGCAGCGGCGGCGCGGGCGAGCCACAATGGCGCGCTGCCGACCCCAAACATCGCTACTGCCGAGTTCTTCAAAAATGCTCTTCGATTCATGTGCGTACTCCGAAAGGTCGTTACCGGCGTTGGAACTCAGGTGAGCCGAGGACGAGAGCGGCTATGACAGCAGGCTGTTTCTTTGCGGCAATGCCGCGTGCAATGGCGGCTCGGGTCTCGGGCGAGGCGTCATAGAACAGAATTCGCTTGTCTACCGTGGCCGGATCGTCGCCGAAGCGGCCGGGATCGACTTTGACGCCCGGCAGCTTATTCTGGACAAGGTCGAGGGCGAAGTTCATTCGTCCCAGCAGGGCCGCGGAGTTGACCCATTCCTTGCTGGTGTTTGCGTACCCGGTGGGCTCCTGCTTGCGGTACAAGGGCTGGCCAAGATCGGCGATCCGGGTGGCGAGTCCGTATGCGAGCGTAACGTTGGCATCAACGGCGCGGATTGAGCTGGCCACCATCTCGAGCGGCGATTTCACTTTAGAGCGATACGCGGCCTCGGACCAGAACTCGCGCGATTCCAGCATCGTTCGAAGAACGGCCTTCAGGTCGCCGTCGGTTTTCTGGAACGTGGCCGACATCGCTTTCACCAGCGACTCAGGCGGAGCGTCCGCGACGAAACGTTGGGCCAGTTTCGTGGATACGAAGCGGGCGGTGGACGGGTGTCGCGACAGGATCTCGAGCACTTTAAAACCGTCTGATTGTCCGCCTCCAGCAGGAATGCGGACGCCGAGAACGTTCTTTTCACCGTTGTCGTGAACGCGCGGGTTGAATACGAATGCGGCCGAGCGGAACGGTTCGGCAATGGTCCAGCCGGTGAAGCAGCGGGCGAGCTCGACGATATCCTGCTGCGTGTAGCCGCCCTCCACGCCGAGAGTATGAAGTTCCAGAAGTTCGCGAGCGTAGTTCTCGTTCAAGCCGCGCGCCCGACGGGCTCTTGCTTTGGGAGCATTGGGCGCGACCGACTGCCAGTTGTCGAGGTAAAACAACATGGCGGGATGCTGCGCGGAGGCTTTCAACATGTGGTGGAACTTGCCAAGTACGTTCGGGCGAATGGCATCGCGCTCATACGACGTGACCAGGTACCGATCAGCGCCTTTGTCCAAAAACACGTTGAAGTGGTTGAACCAGAAATCCGTCAGCACCTCGGCTAGCTGCCGGTTGCTGTACACGGCCCGGTAGACCTTCTGCTCCAGCAAGTCATGGACGACCACTTGTTGCGGAGCGTTGGTGGCGAGCATAGCTCGGCGTTGTTCCACCGGCGCGTTATTGAAACGACGAGGCCCGGTGGCGGCCAGTAGCTGGGTTGTTATCTTTGGCTTCGTTTCGTCGCGATCCGGGGTAGTCTCGGCGTCCGCCTTGGCTCGGCGCTGCTTGTAACGCTCGATGAGCCGCTCGACTGCGGCGCGGCGTCCGGGATCGGCGGGGAGGGGCAACCGGCCGGCGGCGTAGGCTCGGATGAGCTGGGCCGGAGGGTACTCGGAGGCCAGTTCGCTTTGCGACATCGTCAGCGTGGTGAGCGGCTTCAGGCGCGCTTCGAGGATCGGGTTCTCAGCGATCTTCTCGGGTTCGAGCTGTTGGTCGATCCACTTCTTGACGCCGATGCGTCGAACGGTATCGAGATCGCCCGGCCCGGCGCCGAATGTGAGGCGGTCGAGGGCGTGGAGCGCCTCTTTGTCTTTCGCGATACGCTTCTGAAAAGCAGGGGCCGGCGCCGGGATCGCCAGGGATGCCGACAGCAATACAGCCGTGAGGGTACGCGCGATCATAGAGATACAAACCCACAGACGTTTGGAATGTCGCGGTGGACTGTAAAAGAGGGTAAACGCCCCGATAGCGCGCTATTAGCGGGTCGTGAGAGAATGCCTTTGAGGGCGATTAGCTCAGTTGGTTAGAGCACTTCGTTTACACCGAAGGGGTCTGGGGTTCGAGTCCCTAATCGCCCACCATTTCCTATGGATCGCGACGCGCTGAAGGAAACGGCCACCTCGCTCATCAATGAGCTGAACACCCGCGAACTGGAAGCCGTGGTGGGCATTCTCCGCTGTCTGGCTGGGCGTGACGAATCGGACTCGATCCCCGAAGCGGCCAGCGGCGAGGGTCTGCCACCTGAGGACCTGTTCGGCAAATTCTTCTCCTGAGATTTTCCCGTCTCGCCGCGCACTCTGAGGCCGAAGGATATCCATGACCTCAGACGACCGCCGCAAGGCTATTCAATCCGCCATCGTTCAGATGGACAAGCAGTTCGGCAAAGGTTCGGTGCTGCTGCTCGGATCGCGCAACGCATTACCTGTGACTACCATCTCCACCGGAAGTCTTTCGGTGGACCACGCGCTGGGCGTCGGCGGGCTTCCGCGCGGTCGTGTGATCGAGATTTACGGGCCTGAGTCTTCGGGCAAGACCACCCTTACGCTGCATGTGATCGCTGAGGCGCAGAAGGCCGGCGGCTACGCTGCCTTTATTGATGCCGAGCATGCTCTGGACCCGGCATACGCGAAGTCCCTTGGCGTAGATGTGGACAACCTTATCGTTTCGCAGCCGGATTCGGGCGAGCAGGCGCTGGAAATCGCCTCCGCCGTGGTAGGCACGAATGCGGTGGACCTGATCGTTATCGACTCGGTGGCGGCTCTGGTACCACGTGCCGAACTGGAAGGTGAGATGGGGGATAGCCACGTTGGACTGCAGGCGCGCTTGATGTCGCAAGCGCTACGCAAGCTGACGGGGCAAGTAGCGCGCACGAACACGTGCCTCGTGTTTATCAACCAGTTGCGCGAGAAGATCGGCGTCATGTTCGGCAATCCCGAGACCACCACAGGCGGGCGCGCGTTGAAGTTCTATTCGTCGGTGCGGCTCGAAGTACGCAGGGGCGCCGCGCTGAAGGATGGCGACCAGATCGTGGGCAATCGCACAAAGGTGAAGGTGGTGAAGAACAAGGTCGCGGCGCCGTTCAAGGAAGCCGAAGTGGACCTCATTCACGGGTTTGGCTTCTCGCGCGAGACAGATGCCCTCGATCTAGGCGTCGCCAACGGCGTTGTGGAAAAGAGTGGATCGTGGTTCAGCTTCGCAGGGGAGCGTATCGGGCAAGGACGTGAGAACGCACGCCAGTTTCTTCGAGACAATCCCGAGACGCTGCAGCGTATGGAGTCGGCGGTCCGGACGCGGCTCGGCGTCGGTGCGCAGGCGGCGGAAGTAGCCGTCTAGACCGCCAAAACATTCCATTCACCGCGCGTTTTTGCCTCCGCAGGGCGGTTTTACAGGTACTTGGCGGCTCCGTCGCTGAAAAAGGGCCGAAAAACCGCCATTCTGCCCATTTCTCCCTTTACTTCCGCTTGCTGCCTGCCGTATCATGATCTCGACCCCGCCACGCGAAGCAGTACCTAAACAAAAGCGCGCGGCAATGTTTTAGCGAATCCTGAAGGAGAATCGGACTACCAAGCTTATGGCTGAAGCAACTCGCATGACCCAAACCCAGATCGTCAAGGAACTTGCCGAGTCGACTGGTGTCGGAAACAAGGTGGCCAAGCAGTTTCTGGAGAAGTTTGCGGAAATCGCGGTACGCGAAACCAAGAAGAAGGGCGTGTTCGTTATGCCCGGAATCGGACGTCTGGTGCGCGTCGAGCGCAAGGCGCGGACAGGCCGCAATCCTGCGACCGGTGAGTCGATCAAGATCCCGGCGAAGAAGGTTGTAAAGTTCCGGATCGCGAAGGCCGTGAAGGACGCGATCGTCCCGCCGAAGGCAAAGAAGGCTTAGGTTCTAAGCTGAAGAGCTGACAAGGTTCTACGGGCGGCCCGGCGGTGCTGGGCCGCCCTTCTCTTTGAGGCTGAACCAAAGGAAAGGCCCCGCGATGTTGCTTGCGGGGCCGCTGTTACTCGTTTGGAAGTCTTGTCGAAATTGAACCGCTACAAACTCGCCCAATTTGCGGGCAGTTCGGAAGCCGCTATGCCTGCTTCTTTTCGTCGGCTCTTTCATCATCGCCCTTGAGGGCGGACTTGAAGTTCCGGATTCCTTCTCCTAAACCCTTCGCAACCTCCGGGATCTTACGTCCGCCAAACAGCAGAACAGCAATCCCCAGAACGATGAGAAGCTCAGGTAAGCCAAGTTGTCTCATGCGGCCTCCTTCTATGTGACACTAACCATTGTAGCCAAAAGCGTTACACGCACTCAAGGAACGTCCTTTGCCCAAGAAAAAGACCTTCGACCAGAAGAACGAGGTCCGAAAACTGGCGCGCGAGCGAGTTGGAATCGTAAAGGCATCCCGTCCGATCGAACCCAAAGACACGCGCAAGAAACCGAAGCACCCGAAACAGATCAGACCCGAAGACCTTTAGACTCCCTCGGCTGCGTCCTCCAGATACGTATAGCCATTCAAACCCTGCTCGTAGAAACGGAGAAGCCGACCGGATTCTTCGTAGCCGATTCGGCCTTCAAGCAATGCGCCTTCCACCTCGCGGCGGTATTGCTCCAACAGCATATTGGCATTGAACTGCACGTAGTCCAGCACCTCGCGCACGGTGTCGCCACGGATGACCGCGTCGAGCAGTACCTCGTTATTCTCGCCCAGCCGCACGTGCACGGCGTGGGTATCGCCAAACAAGTTGTGAAGATCGCCGAGGATCTCCTGGTACGCGCCGACGAGGAATGCGCCCAGATAGTACGGTCGTCCGTTCAGGCCATGAAGGCGAAGCGTCTTCTTCACGTCCCGACGATCGATGAACTGGTCCACCTTGCCGTCGGAATCGCAGGAAATGTCGCCGAGCACAGCGTGCCGTGTCGGCGGCTCCGCGAGGCGGTGAATCGGCATGATCGGGAAAAGCTGCTTCACCGCCCAGCTATCCGGCATGCTTTGGAAGAGCGAGAAGTTGCAGAAGTAGGTATCGGAGAGGAGGCTCTCCAAACCCTCCAACTCTTCCGGGAAGTAGTCGAGCTCACCCGCCATCTTCTGAACGCGGCGGCAGATGGCCCAATAGAACATCTCCGCGAGGCTACGTTGCATCAGCGGCAGATACCCCAGGCTGAATAAATTAAGAGCGGCGTCCAGTGCCTGCTGCGCATCATGGAAGCTTTCGAGCAGGTTCTTCGAGCTTAATGAGTTATAGGTTTCCTGCAGATCGACAAGCGGCTGTTCCGCGTCTTCAGGAAGCTCCTGCGGCGTAGGCGTGTCGCCAAATTCACTGATGCCGAGTACGTTGAACAGCAGGACGCTGTGATACGCCGCGACCGCGCGTCCGCTCTCGGTGATGATCGTCGGGTGCGGTACTTCCGCTTCGTCGCAGACATTTTGGATGTGATAAACGACGTCGTTTGCGTATTCCTGAAGCGTGTAGTTCACGCTCGACTCGAAATCGGTTTGCGAACCGTCGTAGTCGATCCCGAGACCGCCGCCCACGTCCATGAACTGCAATCCAGCACCGGCCTTTTTCAGCTCGACGTAGACTCGCACCGCTTCGCTGACCGCTCCCTTGACTTGCCGGATGTTTGTGATCTGGCTGCCCAGGTGGAAGTGAAGAAGCTGCAGGCAGTCGGTCATCTCCAGCTCGCGCAATGTCTCGAGCACACGTACAGCTTCACTCACGGTGAGGCCGAACTTCGAACGATATCCGCCTGAGGATTTCCAACGGCCTGAGCCTCGGCTAGCGAGCTTCACACGCACGCCGATGACGGGTCGCACGCCCATGCGTTTGGCATGACGGATAATCAGGTCCAGTTCGGTGAACTTCTCCACCACCGGGATGATCTGCCGCCCAATCTTCTTGGCGTGCATGGCCATCTCGATGTATTCGTCGTCCTTGAACCCATTGCAGATGATTGGCGTGTTGTTGTCAGCCAGCGCCATCACGGCGAGCAGTTCGGGTTTAGATCCGGCTTCCAGACCGAAGCGGTACGGCTTCCCGAACTGATACACCTCTTCAACAACTTGCCGCTGCTGGTTCACCTTGATAGGAAATACGCACCGATATTCGCCTTTGTATCCGTGCTCCTGGATCGCGTTCTGGAAAGCGCTGTGGATCTCGCCGAGCCGGTGCTTCAGAATTTCACCGAAGCGAAGGAGAATCGGCGGATGAATGCCTCGCAAGACAAGTTTGTCGACCAGTTCTTTCAGGTCGATGCCTCGCGCGGGCTCCTTGGACGGATGCACCCACAGATGGCCGTTCGAGCCTACTGAGAAATAGCCCTTGCCCCACGCGTTCACGTCGTAGAGCTCGGACGCATCGCTAACAGTCCAACGCTCAGTCGGTTCGAAGACCTGTGCGCTATCCAAAACCTTTACAGACAATTCGTGCTCACCTCCTCGAGTGGCCGGCGGAACTTTCAGTCTATTGCTATCCCGTGAATCTGAACAGACAACTACGCGGGTCTACAACCGATTGTAGGATGCGAACCGGGCCAAATCCGTTGTATGCATTTCTGGGCCTACCTTATTTGGTGTTGCCGGCGATGCGCGCCAGACGCAGAAGATTGGAGCTCAAGCTGACCCCCGCGTCGGCGGCGGCCGCCAGATTGACGGAAAATCGCATGCGATCGTCCTCCATGAAGAAGTTGATCGTGGCGCCCTGGCGCCCGGCGTCCGGGTACTCGGAGACAACGAGCACAGACTTGCCGGCGACCGATCGAACAATCTGGGGAGTACGATTGCGCTCGGCTCGTCCGACATAAATCACGCGGCAATCCGAAGTTTGTGTCGGAAGGGGCACGTAGCGGACGGCGATCGGTAGATCGGCCACCGTTCTGCCCTGTCCAACAGCCTGTAACTCGCGGTCGAGGCGATCATCGCCAATTACGCAGAACGTAAACGGAGGTTTTACGTCGGCCGGCCATGTGGTGAATCGGGCAAAGTTGAACAAAAACATTGCTTTGATTCGAAGTTCCGGTTCGGCCATAGTTGCCTCAGACCGGGCGGCGCATTGCACGACGGAAAGCAGCACGCACACAGCGAGGGCTTGCCTCATGTGCGATGGTTCCTGTCCACGATGCCCTTGGGCAGTGGCTTGCCCCGAATTATGTCCACACGAATCTTATCGGCGGCCGCGTTCCAGGACTGAAGCTTTTTTACGCACACGCACAATTTTCCTTACAGGAGCGGGGAATGTGTCCGATAAGCTCACGGTGACTCGGACTCCTCTCCTCCTCTGCTTAGAGGTATTCATGATCGTCTTCGGCTGCCACGCCGCATCTGACGCCGGAAGCGATGCCTCACTGGATCTGGAGCAATTGATGGACGTTCGGGTACAGACCGCCACTCTTCAGAAGCAAACGCTGCGCGATGCGCCGGCGGACGTGACGATCGTCACCGCGGCCGACATTCGGCGGTACGGGTATCGAACACTGGGCGAAGCGCTGATGAACGTGCGCGGCTTCTATATCACTCAGGATGGCGCGTTCCAGTTCGCGGGCGTCCGCGGATTTTCGCTACTGGGGGATTACAACACGCGATTTCTGGTCATGATCGACGGCCACCCATTGACCGATAACGTCTATGGCGCGATGTACATGTTCGGCCAGGACTTCGGCCTCGACATGGACTTGGTGGATCAGATTGAGATCGTACGCGGACCCTCATCGGCATTGTATGGAAGCAATGGAATGTTCGCGACGATCAACATTCTCACCAAGAAAGCGGGCGCCACTCCCACGCGCCGAGTAAGCACGGAGTTGGGTTCGTTCGGCGAATCGAAGCTGATCGCGTCGTCAACATTTACATTCGGCGGGTCGGGCTCGGTGCTGGTTAGTGCTTCCGGCTTCTATGCGGGAGGGAGGAAGGTAACATTGCCCGATGGGGACGTTGACGTGGATCGGCTGGGCCTGGAGCGAGGAGTTCACACCTTCACTAATGTGACCTGGAAGAACTGGAACTTCATTGCACTATGGGGAGACCGGAATACCGCGGCGCCATTAGGCTTCTATGGGGCGGACGTGGGTGACACAGGGACAACCTCACGGGACAACCGCAACTTCGCTGAGATCTCGTGGAGCCGCGCCATCGGAACGAATGCGGCGGTGCGGTGGCGAGCCCATTATGATCAGTACCGCTACGACGGAATCTATCAATACCGCGAGTTGGAACATACGCGAAATTTCGATGGAGCCGCCGGCGATTGGGTTGGACAGCAGCTCATATACCAACAGCGCACTTCGCGCTTGGGGTCCCTGACACTTGGAACTGAGGCAAGCTTCGACATCCGCAATCTTCAGTACGGTTACAGTGACATCCCCGGCCGTCCCGACTCGGGCGCCAAGGGTGAATTCCGGTTGAAGCATCCGAACGCGGGGTACGCGGTCTTCGCACAGCACGAAATTGACTTGGGGCGGCGATTCACAATGTATCTCGGCGGGCGCATCGACGGCTCAAAGAACAACGGCGTGTTCTTATCCCCGAGGGTGGCGCTGATCTATAAGCAGAGCACAACCTCGTACAAGGCGGTGTTCGGTCAGGCGTTTCGCAATCCGTCTACCTTCGAAAGATACTGGGAGCCGAATCCGGAACTCACTGCTGAGCGCATGAATACGGTTGAGTTCTCGCGAGAGCAGACGATCCGCAAGCGGTTGACGTTAGTCACATCCGTATTTCACTATCGACTACGGGACCTGATCGCAGGCGTAGCTGTCTCTGGTCAACTGCTGCAGTATCGCAACACGTCCAGAGCGTCGGCCTCAGGTCTGGAGGTGGAACTAACTGGACAGCCAACCAAGTGGCTCAACCTGGGCGGGAGCGTGGCGGTGCAAGCGACAAAGAGATCTGGAGATGACCGCCAGATTGAGAATTCCCCTCAGACCCTCGCACAGTTCCGTGCCTCGATGCCGCTCGCGAGTGATCGAGTCGTACCGGGCTTTGTGGCGCGACACCTGGCGGCTCGGACCGATGCCTACGGAGGAGTAGTTCCCGCTGCGACGTTACTGGATGTGACGGCGTCGTCACGCAAGCTCGGCCGAAATCTGGACATGCAGTTCGGCGTCCGAAACCTGCTCGACACGCGGTACGCTGACCCTCTCAGCAGCGAACATATTCACGCGCTGCTTCCGCGCGCCGGCCGCACTTGGTTCGTCAAGCTAACCTGGCAATCGGAGTAGAAGCAAGAAGCGTCGTACACTGATTCGCATGTCGCTGCCACTCGAAGGACGCACGGCACTGGTTACGGGCGCCAGCAAAGGGATAGGGAAAGGCATTGCGCTGGAGCTTGCCCGCTTGGGCGCGAACGTCGCCATCAACTACAACTCCGACAAAGACGGCGCGGAGGCGACCGCAGCCGAGATCCGGGCGCTAGGTCCCGCTGCTTCCGTGGTACAGGCGAACGTCGGCAAAGCTGCCGACGTGGATGCAATGTTCGGCTCGGTGTTGGGCCAGTTCGGTGAACTGCACATCATGGTGAACAATGCCGGCGTGCAAACATGGAAACCGCTCCTCGACCTGGAGGAAGCCGAATGGGACCGCGTCATCGATACGAATCTGAAGGGCGCTTTCTTATGCACCCAGCGCGCGGGACGCCACATGAAGGATCACGGCGGTGGGTCGATTATCAACATCGGATCGGGATGCAACAAGCTCGCATTCCCAAATCTTGTCGACTACACCGCAAGCAAGGGCGGAATCGAGATGTTCACGAAGGTAGCATGCGCGGAACTCGGGCAATATGGGATTCGTGTCAACTGCGTAGCGCCGGGAGCTATTGAGATCGAGCGCACGAAAAATGAAGCCGGTGACTATTCCGGTACCTGGTCGAAACTAACGCCGATGGGCCGTGTCGGGCTTCCCTCCGACGTGGCGCGAACGGTAGCGTTCCTGGCAAGCGACGCGGCCGCGTTTGTCTCCGGACAAACCATCTGGGTAGATGGAGGCCTCTTCAGCAAACCCGCGTGGCCGTATGACTAAGGCTTAGTGCGGTCGACTGCCGCAATCGGGCGACCGGTGAGCACGGTGTGCCGTCGCAGCTTGTCGAGTTCGCGCCGCGCAATCGATGCCCAGGTGCTCCCCGGGTCGAGTTTGAGGTAGGTCTTCCAATGCCGCACCGCTTCCATCACCTGCCCGCTACCCTGAAACAACAGCGCCAGATTGTAATGAGCATCAGCGTAGCCAGGATGAAGCCGAACCGCTTCCTGATAGTGACGCAGGGCGCGATCGTAATCGCCGCGCTCGTCATACAGATTGGCCACATTGAAATGGGCCAACGCGTACTTGGGGTCAGCTTCCAGCGCTTTGCGATAGTGGCCTTCGGCCTTCGAGAACTGACGCGCGTTGAAGAAGATCGTGCCGAGGTTCAGCCACGCGCCTGCCGACGTCGGGTCCAGCCCCACTGCGCTCTCGTACGCTTTGATGGCGTCAGCGACGGCTCCGGTCTGCTCGCATTCCAGCCCGCGCTGGAACCACTTCTCGGCCGATTCGCGCCGGCTGCGGCTGTCGTCGGTCTTCTTCCGGTCGGGGAAGGAAACCAACTGCTTTAACTCGGCCGCGTCGAAGTTGAGCAGCAACTGGCCCGAGATCGGTTCCATCGCGTTGGCCCCGACCTGGACGTGGATGCGACGCCCGTCGGAGATCAGCCGCAGTTGTTTCAACGGATCGGTTATCCCGTGCAGCCGCTCGCGCAGCGCCGCCAGCACGTCGCGGATGCGAGCCGGAGAGATGCGATTCTCGCGCAGTTTGACAAGGGTACGAAGCGCGATCAGGTCCGTGAACGCAAAACGGTCCATGGCCGGGATCAGACGGTTCTTCTCCCAGCCGCGCAATTGGCGCTCGCTTAGATCCAACAAGCGCCGTACCTCTTCTCGCGAGTAGACTGCCTTCGGAGCGATCTCGGGCACCGGAAGAATTGTAGCATCCAAAGGCGTTTATCGCTATGAAAAAGCGGGGCGCAACCGATTCGTGGCCCGCCTGCTGGAGGCACGCTTGACACGCCCGATCGCGGAGGAGGATACTGAAATAGAAATGCAACTGAGTGTCAACAAGGCTGCCGCCGCGAGCGCGCCCGCGCCTTGCCGTCGCCGCTTGGCGGACTTGCTGGAAGGTGAAGCCGCCGTTCTCGAGAGCATTAACCTGCCGGATGATTTTGCCCTGCGACTGATGGAACTCGGTTTCATTCCCGGCATGAGTGTCACGGCCGCCCGCTGCGCTCCCGGTGGCGATCCACGCGTTTTTCGCGTAGATGGCTCCGAGATCGCCCTGCGCCGCGAAACCGCTGCGCAACTCGTTGTTACGATGTAAACTTCCATGAGCGATTGCCACGGCTGCTCGGTCGCTACGGGACTCTATGCGCCGTCAGGCAATGGCTCGAATCGCGCCGCCACACTGACGGTGGCCCTGGTTGGCCCGCCGAATTCAGGTAAATCCACGCTTTTCAACCGGCTCACCGGGCTGCGGCAGAAGGTCGCGAATTTCCCCGGCGTTACGGTCGAGCAACACACCGGCCGAGCCAAGATCGACGCTCAAGAAGTCGTGCTGGTGGATCTTCCCGGCATTTATAGCCTAAGCCCGCGCTCGGAGGACGAGCAGGTTACGCACGACGTCTTGAAGGGCGAGATGCCCGGCGTGGCGCGGCCCGACGCTGTGTTGCTGGTCCTCGATTGCACCAACCTGCAGCGGCACCTCGTGTTGGCGGCGCCCATTCTCCGTCTTGGCTTGCCGACCCTGGTAGTGCTGAACATGGCAGACGATCTGCGCAGCCGTGGCGGGGATGTGGATCCCGCGGCATTATCGGCCGAACTCGGGGCGCCGGTGGCGCTCATCAGTGCGGCAAAAGGCGAAGGCGTCGACAAGGTCTTTGCCTTCCTGAAAGGCAGCGCCGCGGGAGCGCATGCGCCCAAGCCGCTGATGCAACTGCCTGTACTGCAAGACGTGCCGAAGTGCCGGGCATGGGCGGCGCAGGTTGGCTCCAAGTCCTCCTACCAGGCGCCTGAGCCTTCGCTCTGGACGCGCCGGCTCGACGGCATCTTTCTCCATCCACTCTGGGGACCTATCGTTTTCCTGATGGTTGTGATCGCCGTTTTCCAAAGCATCTTCACGGGCGCCAAGCCGTTGATGGACGGCATTGATGCGGCGATCGAAGGTTCGGGAGCGTACCTCGGCTCGCTCATGCCGGAGGGCCTGTGGAAGTCACTGCTGATCGACGGAGTGTGGAGCGGCGTCGGCTCAGTGGTTGTCTTCTTACCCCAGATCCTGCTGTTGTTCCTGTTCATCGGCGTCCTGGAAGACTCAGGGTACCTCGCTCGCGCGGCGTTAATCGCCGACCGTACGATGCGGCGCGCTGGCCTGCAAGGAAAGTCATTCATTCCGCTGCTGTCCGCGTATGCCTGCGCCGTCCCGGCGATCCTGGCGACGCGCACGATCGAGAGCAAACGCGACCGAATCGCAACCATTCTGATTGCGCCGTTCATGACTTGCTCTGCAAGGCTGCCTGTTTACCTTCTCTTGATTGCGGCCTTCCTCCCGGACCAACCGCTGCTCGGCAACGTGATCACGACGCGGCCGGCGGCCCTGCTCGGATTGTATGTGCTTGGATTTGTAGCGGCCGTACTCACGGCGAGAGTGTTGAAGTCGTCTGTCTTGAAGAGCGAGCAACAAGCCTTCGTCCTGGAGATGCCGCCCTATCGCTGGCCCACGCTACGCTCACTCACAGTGCGGCTGATGGATCGCGCCAAGGTGTTTCTGCAACGCGCCGGCACGGTCATTCTCGCCGTATCCATCATCCTGTGGTGTCTGGCGAGCCTTCCCATGCATGGCGGCAAACAGCCGCCGATCGAGGAAAGCTTTGTCGGTCAGATCGGCCGGGCCGTGGAACCTGTGATCGAGCCGCTGGGTTTTAACTGGAAGATCGGCGTCGGATTGATTACGTCCCTTGCCGCACGTGAAGTCATCATCGGCACACTGGGCACCATCTACGGCATGGAAGGCGCCTCCGACAGCGACCAGTTGCAGGATGCGCTGAAGAAAGACCTGACCATCGGCGGCGCTGTGGCGTTGTTGATCTTCTTTGCGTTTGCGATGCAGTGCTTCTCCACGATTGCGGTGGTGCGGCGGGAGACGGGAGGATGGAAATGGCCCGCCATCCAGTTCGTCTACATGACCGCGCTTGCTTATGCAGGCGCGTTCGCGGCTAACCAGATCATCACTCGATTGACGGTTTAACGCCGCACATCTTCACGGCGATGCACTGCCGTGCGAATCTCTTCGGAAAGCTGCAGCGCATCAGCCGCGCCCATCGTAGCGACCACATCGGTTCCGTCTTCGCGCAGGAAGCGCAGTTCCACGCGTAATCCGTGGATGACCGAACCAAGCGTCCCCGACGCGGCGCCAACCGAGTACTCAGTGACACGACCCGTTCCCTCGCGCCCGTTTCCCATCGTAAACAGGCCGGTCGTCTGAACCATCTTTGCCATGCGCCCGAGCATAGCAGAGTCTACTTGCGACGGAACGTGATCACCACATCGACAGCATCTTCGCCTGCCGGCTCCAACTGATGCGCAACGCCACTATGTTCCGGCCCCAGCTTTTCGAATGCCGCTCGGAGGTAATCGTCGATATAGCCCTCGTTGATGGGCGCACCGGCGGGGAGCGCCCAAAGCCTCCGCAGGGCCGAATCCTGCGCTGCGTTGATACCACCCAGCTTCAACTCACGAAACTTGAACTGCCGGCCTGGCGTGTAGGCAGCAGCAAGATTCACCGTGCCCGCCGCGGGGTTCAACTGGCGGTCAATCTTGTATCGAGCCTGCAGGTAGCCCTGGTTGCGCAACGTCTTCGTCGTGGCCTCAAAGCGGGCCACGATCTCGTTCCAGCGCGCCACCTCCCCTATCGGAAGCGTCGGCTGGATTCCCGCCGGCGTGCCTGTCGTGTCCGCCTTTCCCAGCGTATAAACGCGACCCTCATCTACCTGCACGGTAACCACGCCGCCTTCGGCTTTGATCGAAGGGAACCTGACGTTGAGGCGCCCAAGGTTCTCGTACATAGGCCGAATGTTCAGGTCGAGCAGTTGCTGCACGTCGTATTCTGTGAACGGCGAACCTTTCGCGATGGGCGCCAACGTTTTCTCCAGAGTTGCCGGGCTGATGGCTTGAGCCCCGATGAACTTCACCGCTTCGATCGCTGGAACGTTCTCCGGCCGAAACACCAGTGAAGTCTCGCGGGTCGCGAGATCCGTGTGGACAGAAGCGACGACGTTCTTCTTGAGGAAGCGTTGGATGGCGCGCGTATAGAACCGAGTGGCTTCCTCCGTCCCGGGGATCTGGGGCTGAACAAGAGGCTCGTTCGCCCGTAGCCATTCCCACAGGTCCTTGTCGGGAACACCTGGAATCGTAAGGCGAACCTTCTGTTGAGCCGGCGCCTCACTGACCTCGAACATCAGAGCGATCCCGGTGCGGCTCACGGGCATGTACTTCCAGTTACAACCCTCGAAAAGTCCGCTTTCGATCAGGCGCTGGCAGGCGGCATCGAACTCGGGCTTG
>DASQDN010000668.1:0-14025 GCA_035634155.1 Bryobacteraceae bacterium
GGTGCGGCAGATTCTGCTGAAGAACGCTCAGGCTCCGGCTTTGTAGCCGCCCACCATCTTCTCGAGGTACTTTGCGAAAATGTCGCATTCCAGGTTCACGCGTGAGCCCGGCTTGCGCTCGCGCAAGGCCGTCATCTCAAAGGTGTGCGGAATGATGGTGACCGACAGAACTCGGTCATCAATGGACGCAACTGTCAGGCTGATCCCGTCGATCGCAACGGAACCTTTGTAAACGACGTAGCGGTCCAACTCTTCCGGTATCCGCACCCGCAACCAATAGTTATTGTCGCCAAGCAGTTCCATGGACAGGAACTCACCGGTGCCGTCGACATGCCCCTGCACCACATGACCGCTGAGCCGGCCCGTGGCCAGCAAAGGACGTTCCAGATTAACGGTGGAGCCTTCGCGGAGATCGCCGAGATTCGTCACTCGCAGAGTCTCCGGCGCGAGGTCGGCAGCGAACGAACCGGGCCGAACATCGAGCGCCGTCAGGCATACACCGTTCACCGCGATGCTGCTGCCTTCCTGCGCGTCCGAAGTGACAAGGGCGCACTGGATGCGCAGGCGCGCGCCAGTGGCACGATCCTCAAGGGACCGAACAGTCCCTGTTTCTTCCACAAGTCCGGTAAACACTCTGCTTTTATGATCCCACGCGCTTATAGAACACGCGCCTTCTTCATGACCGCGGTGGTAGTGTCCAAGCCAAGCTTTGCGCCTTCTTCAGGGAGCATGTTCTTCAGCCCGCGTCCGAAGATTTCAGGACTCACGCCATCGTCATAGCCAATCTTCTTCAGGGCTCCGAAGAACGCCGTAAAGTCGATGAGGCCTTCGCCGGGCATCAGGCGTTCGCTGTCCCGGATACGCTCAGGCGGCAGCGCCGGCGCGTCGGCAGCCTGCACGTGAACAATGCGCTGCTTGCCCGCCGCGAGAATGTCCTGAATCGCACCTCCGGCGTGATGCCAATGCCAGGAATCGAGCATCAGTCCGGCGTTAGGCCCGATCTCTTTAGCGAACTCCAGCATTTCATCCATTCGGTAGATGAATTCGTGCGGGTGCAGTTTGCGGATGTGGAGAGGGCCGAGAAACTCAACAGCGAGTTGAACACGATGCTTCGCCATGACCTCGCAGATGGCTTTTAGCCGGTCGAGGTAAATCTTGCGAAGCTCGGCCTTCGGTGTCGGGCTCGAGGACATGATCCACGTCCCCATGCGGGGGCAGCCGATCGCTCGCGCAAACTTTGCCGAATCCTCCAGCTTGGGGAAATCGCGCTGAAAGTCCTGCTCCTCCTTGCGGTACTCGACAGGAAGCCCCACAACGGCGGGCTTCAGGTTGAGCTTGGAAAGAAGCGCCTTGGTGTCGTCAACCCCTAGCTCCATCGCCTTGGTGAGGTTTACATCCACTCCGCCGTAGCCGAGGCGCGCGGCGAGCCGGGCAAAGTCGGGCCACGGAACGCGATTGGCAGTAAGCGTTGAGTTCAGGGCGATATACATTGTGATTCCCTCAAGATTGTATCTGTCACGGAAGTGCCGTGGAAGCAAGGAATGTAGTTCTTGCCGAGCGCGTACCGCGGCGCAGCAGCTTCATCCTGGCACTAAACTCTTCCATATCAACAAATAAGCGTCACGATAACGTTTGGCACCGCGCGTGCTCATAGCAAGCTCGCTGGCCGGACGAGGGGAACAAAGCGGCCTGCAGGAGAAAACAAAAAAACAAATGTCCTACGAAATGATGGAAGCCTTAGTTGTGTCGAAAATCGCCGGACTCCGCGATTCGGAAGCGATGTTTGCCCGGTCGCTCCAAGCCGCTCGTAACGGCGCAGACCTGGATCTAAAGGCGGCGCAGCAGCGCCTGGATGCTCAGCTTCAGGATTTGGAGCAATTGCTGGAGCGCATGGATTCCGATTCTGCGTTCGATACAACAGCCATTCCTGCTTTGGTCGCGGTCGAGGCGGCCCAACAGCTTCCTTCTTCGGTGTGGATGTAGGCAAGTGGCCTCATCGCTGTCCATTCCTTTTGCTACCTTGCTCGCGTGCGCTGCGGCGGCGCCGGTTGTGCTTTCCGGCGCCTCGAACGCAGAAGCGATACAAGCCGTCAGCAAAGTGAGCATCGCGGACGGCGAACGGGAGGCCGATGTTGCTCAGGTAATCTGCACGCGCCGCTATACGCTTCGTAACAAGCGTTGGAACAAGGATGGCGTGATGCAGGTGGTGATCAAGTCGGACGCTCGCACGGGACAAAAGCAATTCGAGATCCTGAGTATGCAAGCCGAAGGACTTCAAAAGAAGGTCTTCGACAAAGTGCTTCAGGCCGAGGTTGAAGGCAGCCGCAAGGGAAACTCGGAAGGCGACACCAGCGTCACAACCGCCAACTACGACTTCGAGTTCGATCACATCGATACGACCAACGGAAGACAATACGTGGTGGTGCGCCTAAAGCCCAAACGCAGCAGCAAGTTCCTGATCGCAGGCAAAGCGTGGATCGATCCACAAGAGAATGCGATCGTGCGGGTAGAAGGACGCACCGCGCGCAGCGTGTCGTTTTGGATTGGCAAGCCGCAGATCTACCAAAGCTTCCGCAAGGTTGATGGCGTGTGGGTATCGTCCGCCAATCGGTCGGTCTCTGACGTGAAGTTGCTGGGCCAAACGGAAATGAACGTGGAGTTCGGCGACTACAAGATCGTCCGTCAGGCGCCGCATCTGGCGCGCACGTCCTCAGTTCGAACGGGTCTCTAGAACTTCCATCCAAATCGTTCCAAGTTCGCGTTTGCCGATACGCATTCGAAGTTCTTGTTTGCCCGGCGCAACGTCGCGCGGCACATCGAAGTTGATTTCAAATCGCGGCAGCGATGGGTCCGAGCAGAAGATGTCGTACGACTCCACCGCCACGTCTCCAAGCCGCGCTCGGAATTGCTCGGGATGATCGGTTTCTTCGATCGTCACCTTGATCGATCCTGACATCACGCGATCCTCCGACATCACGTTCACACCGTCACTCACTGTCCAGACGTGCGGCACCATTGGACCTTGTGGAATGACGCGAAGCGTGGACGGCGGGCATAAACGCTGCCCGTTCCAAAGGATCTCCAGCGGCTGCATCCCGGTGCGCATTTCTCGTTGCAGAATGAAGTTCAACTGCTGCAAGCCATCGCGCTCCGGCAGGCCGATGTAGGAAGCCGTCACCGGCACTCCGCCGACGGACGCCTGAAGGCCCACCAGGTCGCAGTCCTGCGGCAGGTCCTCCATCCACACGGTGAAGGAGGCAAAGCGGCCTCGCGCGGGCAGCACCGGCTCTCCCGTGTGCGCGTTGGTGATGCGGCGAATGCGAGTCGAACCGCTGGTCTTCGGCGCTATTCCCACCGAAGGTTTGCGCAGCGTCGCCCACATGTACTGCGTCCGGGCGCCTTCCAGGACAAGAAGCTGCATGCCCGAGCTGGATGCAAAGTTTCGCACCTCATCGGCCGCGATTCGAACGCCGCTCCAGGTGTCGTATGTTTTCGCGGTCTCGTCCAGGCCATTCAGTTGACATCGCAGAATTCCGCCGGGCTTCAGCACACGATGCGCTTCGCGTAGATATTGCATGACCACGTCGCGGCTGGGAATGTGCTGGAACACGGCATACGAGTATACGAAGTCGAACGAATCGTCCGCGAATGGCGCAAGGTCCGAACCGGTGGTCGCGTGCGGATGCGCGTGCGGTATGTTCCGAAGATTCCGGCAGGCCTTCGCGATCATCTCGTCGGACACATCCACGCCGTGGATTTCGCCGAAGTGCCGAGACATCGGCTTCATCAGCCTGCCCGGACCGCAGCCGATCTCCAGCGCGCGGCGGGATCTCGGGTTCGGATTGGCGGGAAGCCGCTTCAGTTCGGTTTCGAGCGACTTGTAAATCTCCTCGGCCGTGGAAAAGAACTCTTCATCGTCCTGATCGCGACGGCCGAATGCGACGTAGTAGTGCGCGTCTTCCTGCGCGCGCCGGTTCCAGTCCTGGCGCATGCGTTCGGTGACGTTTATCGATTCCTGCACTCGTTCCTCTCGATCGTATTGTGCGTCAGATCCACGCCAACAGCTGCGGCGATGCAGCGACGGTCCATCTTAAAGCCTGAAACAACATTGTCGACGATGGTGTTCCCTTCCGCGACGGCTGGGCGCTCGGCGCCTTTGCCCAGATAGATTCCGGTCTGAAGAATGTCGGGCTCCTCCGCGTTATACAAGCACCCGAACTTCAGGTGCGACTCATTGCAGCCTGCCAGGTTAAGTCGAAGGAGGCGATTGTTACGAATCGTGTGCCCGCGGCCGATCACGAATATTCCGCCGAACTTCGCGCCGTCGATCACGTTGCCTGCTACCTCAATGTTTTCGGATTGCATGTCGGGATTTGTGTTGTTAAAGACGATGCCGTAATGGCCGGATGGATAAGCCGCGGCGGATAGCTTATTTGTGCAGGAGTTCTCGCGGACTACACCGTTGTGAAAGCCATCCAGGTCAATGCACTTCCCGTTGAGTTCGGTGAATGTGTTGTTCGCGTATGTGGTTTTGTCCACATTGCCTGCCGTATCAATCGCTACGGGGATCCCGCCACCGTCAATATCGACTGCACGCTGTGGAAATCCGATGCGCGTCCCGATGTTGTGATGGACGCGCACTTCCGTGGCATGCCCGATTTGGATGGCATCGCGGCCGATAGTGGAGAAGCGATTACTCGCGATCTCCCCACGCGCGTTCCGTTTCGACGTGTAAAGCGAGTGCGTCCAGACACCATTCCCCGGCACATTCGTGATTACGCAGTCCTTCACGACGAAGTCCGAGGATCCTTCCTCGATAAGGATGCCCCCAGTGGTGTTGTTCTTGCCCTTGGCGTCGAGCGAACCGCTGTTCGTGATCTGGATTCCTTCCAACCGCACGTTGCTGGAGCCGCTGATCAGAACGGCAAAGTTCGAGACATTCACCAGCCTCACGTCTCGGATCACAACGTCGCGAGTGTTCGCGCTGACGATGCCGTTATTTGCGTAGTAGCTCACGAAGGTACGATCGAAAGGCGCGATCGGAAGCGGGGTCGCAAGTGCGGCTCGGTTGCCATCGATCGTCAGCCGCTCGACAGTTGCGCCTGACCCGGCCACCACTACGGCTCGTCCTTTGAATCGGCGCGACGCTCGCAGCGTGCTTCCGGCTTTGGCGCCGCGCAGCGTGTCACCGTCCTTCACCACGATTTCCGAGGACACCACGGTCACGCCGGGCCGCAACGTCATCACGCGCGCTTGGGCCAGCGACAAGGCGAACGCTAGACTGGCAATGATGGATTTCCCGAAAGCTGCGGTCATCGGCGTCGTTGGCGATGTGTCCGCCGTTCCTCATGATTACATGCTCGATGGGCTGGACCTTGCGTCGCGATTGCGTGTGCAGGCCGAGATCGAAGCCAGGCGTCGAGCCGGTGGAAGCGTGGTCGTCCGCTCGGCCGACCCACATACGTTGCGCACCGTAGCGGACGAAATCTGGTGGATGAGCAACGGGTCCGTCAAGCAGCAAGGGGACCCGGATGAGGTCTTGCGCGCGTACCAGCGCGAGGTGCTGCAATCGCTGAAACAGACGCCTGATCTCTCGTGTGCGATGCGTCGCGGCGATGGCCGCGCACAACTGGTCGCCATCGAGATGCTTGATGCGCACGATCAGCCGGTGCGCGCGTGGCAAAGCGGCGAGACCGCGCGCATCCGTGTTTCAGTGCGGTTCGAAGCGCCCGTGGCCGATCCTGTCGTGGGCATCATGATCCGCACCCGAATCGGGATGGAGGTTTATGGGACGAACACGGAACTGGAGGGACTGAAGCTCGGGCCGTGCGAAGCCGGTGAGACGCGGGTAGTGACGTTTGAATTCATCTGCAGCCTTTGCCCGCAGTTCTATACGATCACTGCGGCATCGCACGATCCCGACGGCGTGTGGCATGACTGGATGGAAGATGCCGTCAGCTTCAGTGTGGCCGATTCGCGATATACAGCCGGAGTCGCCAACCTGCGAGCGCGCGTTACTTGCTCTCGAGGATGAATGTGGGCGCAAGCCCTGAGACGGTGGAAAACCCCGAATCGCCCACGGGAGTAAGCCAGGTCGAGCAGCCGGTCACTTTGCCCAAGAATGCGTGCGGGTGAACGTCCACGTTCATTTCGCGCATTTCGATAGAACCGTAGCGATGCACCGGAAACTCGGAGGTGAGTCCTTGGGTGACTTCCTGAACCACGTACGATTCCCGTAGCGCGGTTTTCAAGGCGCGATCCCATGCGGATTCGTCCATCTCGGCGCCGTAGAACGTGCGCTTTTCGCCGTCATCGTCGTTGGGCTTCAGAATCAGCCGCTCGCGATTGGCATGAATAAACGCCGGAAGATCTACCGTCTCTTCGTGATACGCCGTGTTGCCGGCGGTCACCACGCGCGTCCACGGGATGTAATCGCGAATAGCCTTGCGCTCGGCGCTGGGAAACGTGGCGGTGATGGTTTCGTCCGTCAGCAGGTCAAAGATGGCCTTCCGCTGCGCCATCTCAGACCGAAAGCTGTTGACCACACACACCGCTCGGTCACGATAAGCGCGCACCAGCGGATGGTTCAAATCAAAGCGAACCAGGAACTCGGAAACCTTCACCCGCCGGTAAACAATGTCGATGGTGAAGTCGCCGCGACGCAGCACACCGTTGCGGTACTCGAGCTGTTCCGGCGTGATGACTTCCGTCTTGTAGCCTTCATGCCGGAAGTTCTGCATCAGCAGCCCGAAGTCGCCCCCGTCCGGGGAAGATTGGAACGGCTGCCGGAATTCGAGAACACCGATGTTGGGCGTCTTCTTCCCGCCGAATTCTTTGTAAGCTTTCAACAGCGACTGCAGAAGGCCCTTGGCGCCGGCGATCTTGGCGAGCGGATACTTCTTGCGAAACTCCTTCACCGGAGGCGCATCATAAAAAGCGTTGTTCAGCGCATCCCCATACACAACGCCCGCGGGGGTGTCGGCCGTATATCCGACAAACTGCAGGGAACCGTTATTCAGGTGCGTATCGAGCAGGGAGGTGACCGATAGATACGGATATCCGGGGTCCACGGAAGCGAGCATCTTCTCGGCAGGCAACATCTGCATGCGCGACATTAACGATGGCGTGACGAGGGCGAGCTTTTCGATTCGGTCGATAGCCGCATAAAGATACTCGGCGGCCTTTACCAGGTTCCCGTACTGACGCTGCGTGATAAAATGCGGACGTAGGACAGGTGACACTCGCCGATTGCCAATCGTCAGGTGGCTTGCGTGGAGCTTCTGTTCGAGGGCCTCGACCCATGCCAGGTCGCGATAACTCTCCGACTCCAAAATGCGGTGGTAACGGGCGACTGCCTCGTTCAACTGCGTCATCGCGTCCGACGTCTGCCTCACTTCCAGACTCGTGCCGGCCAAGCCTCGCGTGCGGGGCGGGCCAGGAGTCGTGTTGGATCCAGTATCGCACAAAGTGTTGCAAATAGGAAACTACCCGGCACCTAGGTGGACATCTAACCTATTCCTGATCAATGACTTAGAAACCGCTGAGAGTACTAAGGCGATTTCGACGCAACCGCCCCAGCTCCGGCGAATCTAACCTGATCGAGAGGGCATTTACACTGTGAGAATGAAGATCTTCGGCCAAATTGGGTTCGTTTTGACCGCATCGATCCTGAGTTTGACCGGATGCGCTCGGCAGGAGCAGCCCGCCGCGACCGTGGCGCCGCAGGAGTTCGTCGCTCCGGCGCCTGCCGCTGCACCGGCGCCGGCTTCGGCTCCCGCCCAGACGACCACACCGGCCGGAGTCCACCGCATCGACAGCGCTCCCGCGGCGAGCCGTACCGTCACCCGCGCCAGTGCTTCTGAGCCTCGGTACGTTACCAAGCGACGGTCGAAGAAGAAATCCGCCGCGATCATCGGCGGAAGCGCCGCTGCGGGGGCGGCCATCGGAGCGCTCGCTGGCGGCGGCAAAGGCGCTGCCATCGGCGCGATTGCCGGCGGCGCCGGCGGCCTGGTCTACGATCGCACCACCGCCAAGAAGACCACGCGGGTGCAGTAAGCGTGCTTGATGATCTGCCGTTTGAAATCACGCCGCGGCAAGTGCAGGAACTTGGCCGAAGCGGCGAGCCGATGCATCTGGTCGACGTCCGACAACCCGATGAGTGGGAACTGACTCACATCGAGGGCTCGGAACTGATCCCGATGGATACGGTCCCGAGCCAGTTCGGCAATCTTGAGAACATGGCGGAGTCGGCGCGGCTCGTGGTGATTTGTCACCACGGAATCCGGAGCGCCAAAGTGGTGAACTGGCTGCGCGGCCACGGCGTGACCGCGTGCCAAAGCCTCGCCGGCGGAATCGAGCGCTGGAGCACGGACGTTGATCCTTCCGTTCCCCGGTACTGAAGCTGAAAGTTTTTCGCTCCCTGTCGCGTCATACGGACGCGATGCCTTTCTACAAAGTCACTTACGCTAAGCGCTTCAACTCGGAAGGCGAGGAAGCGGACCGCCCCGAGAGCTTTGCCGACTTCACCGACGGCGTGGTACTGAATGCCGCCAAAGCCGAAGTGATCGAGCCGGCCGGCCTGCACAGTCAGGAGGTGATGGACGAGGATGACGCGTTCCTCGCCATTGGTACCGAAGTTTGGGAATACGAGGTAGCCAGCGGGCGCGAAGATGAGTTCATCGAAGAACTCGAACGCTCCCAAAAGGTGCTTCAATACGAGCAGATGGACGAAGTGATGTAGCAGGTGATTAAACGGGAGCGATGCGGAGCCTGTTCTCCACCGCTTTCACACCCTTCACCTTCTTCACAACCTTTTCCACCTTTTGCTTGTGCTTCTCGTCACGAACGTTGCCGGTGATCTCCACCACGCCGCTCGTGACCTTCACGCTGACGTTGGTGCCGCCCACTTCGCGATCACTCGCGATGCGCACCAGCACTTGATCGTAGATGACATCGTCGCTGACCTCAGCGGCAATGGCTGAGCCGAGCGCAAGCCCCAGCAGAAGCGTGATGACGATATACAAGCGTTTCATGCTTTCGATTCCCCTCCCGACATCGTACGCCAGTCCAGTTGCGTCAGGAATTCAGGGCTCTCCCGCCAATTTTCGCGCACTTTGACGAACATTTCCAGGAACACCTTCCGGCCGAGCATCGCTTCGATGTCCTTGCGCGCCTCCGTGCCGATCTCCTTCAACGCCGCGCCCTTCGAGCCGATCACAATCGCTTTCTGCCCATCCCGCTCCACGTAAATGGTGGCGGCGATGCGCGTCAGCTTCTTACCTTCTTCCCAGTTCTCAATCAGCACCGCTACCGAGTGCGGCACTTCCTGCTCGGTCACATGCAGGATCTTTTCGCGGATCATTTCCGCCGCCAGGAAGCGCTCCGGCTGATCGGTCACCTGCTCGCGCGGAAAGTAAGCGACACCCTCGGGGAGGAGTTTCAACACCTCCGACGTCAACAAATCGAGTCCTTCGCCGGTCACCGCTGAGATCGGAATGTACTGCTGAAAGTCGTACTTCTCGCGATACTTTTCGATCTTCGGCAGCAATTTCCGCTTATCCTGAACCAGGTCAATCTTCGTCAAGACGAGAAAAGACGGCGTCGCTGCCTTGCGCACCATATCGATGGCCATGGCATCTTCTTCGCCCACGCCGCGCGTCGCGTCCGCCAGGTACAGCAGTACATCGCGCTCTTCCAACGCCGCCCGCACTTCCTGCATCATCCGCCGATTGAACAAGGTGTCCGAGCGATGGATGCCGGGGGTGTCCAGAAAGACAATTTGCGCGCCGGGCGCGTTCCAAACGCCTTGCACCGCCATTCGGGTCGTCTGCGGTTTATCCGCGACGATCGCTAGCTTTGCGCCGATCAGCGCATTCAGCAGCGTCGATTTGCCGGCGTTCGGCCGCCCGATCAGCGACACAAATCCAGACACAAATCGCTTCTTCTTATTCGCCATTCCGCGTTGCGGGCTCCGTCTTTGAGATTCTTACCTGATCCACGCGCAAATCGTTGGCAGCGAGCACTTCCAAGCGAACGCCGTCGCGCTCCACGCTTTCACCAGCCTCGGGTACGCGCCCCAGCCATTCGGTGACTAACCCACCGACCGTGGTCGACTCCGAGTCTTCGGGCTTCCGGAATTCCACCAGGTCGTGAAGATTGTCGAGATCGAAGCTGCCCGACACGATGAACCCACCCTCGGCGTCCGTCTCCACATCTAGCCCGGGCTCGTGTTCGTCTCGGATCTCGCCAACGATCTCCTCCACCATGTCCTCCATGGTCACGAGTCCGGCGGTGTTCCCGTACTCGTCCACGACCGCCGCGATGTGATTGCCGTCCTGCTGCATCTCGCGAAGCAGGTCATTTACCGGCTTGGTTTCCGGCACGAATCGAATGGGACGCACCAGATCGCGCACACTGGTCGATTCGCGCTCGGTGTGGTCGAGTTCGAACATGTCCCGCACGTGGATAAAACCAATGATCTGATCGATGGTTTCCTCGTACACCGGGATGCGCGAGTACTGCTCGTGGATGACAAGCTGGCGCAAATCGGCGAGAGTCGCCTCGGCGGAAACGGCGACGATGCCGGGACGCGGAGTCATCACTTCACGCACCGTTTTATTCCCGAACGCCACCACCGACTGAATCAGCTTGCGGTCATCTTCTTCGATGATGCCTTCCTCGGTGCCCGCGGTTATCAGCGCTTCGATGTTTTCCTGCTGCGTCGACTCTTCCTCCGTCTCTTGATCCTTTTCCCCGAGTTGCACCAGCGACTGCAGAAAGGCCAGAAAGGCGGTCAACGGCCGCACCGCAAACACCAGGCCCCGTGTCAGCGGCATAAACGAAACGAACCACCGGCCGGTCGTGCGGCGATATAAGTATTGCGGCACGATATAGGTCAGCACCAGCATGGTGGACCAGGCGAACAGGAGCGCTTCCAGCAGCCCGCCCGTGATCTGATAAAACAGGCCGCCTAACAACGCCAGGATCGTATGTTTAACGAGCGAGAACGTCAGGATTCCCTGGTCTGGCTTCAAGCCGATACGCTCATCCAGCCCGCTCCGAAACAGCTCGAGAAACGGCAGTTCCTTCGCTCGGACACGAACCGTGTCCATGTAAAGCATCTGAACCAGAGTGACCAGGATCAGCACCAGCCCCAGCACCAGCGTGACCACGATGACGGCGCCTGTCATCCGCGTACCCGCTCGGTTAGACTCTCGGGGAGCGAAAAATGCTTTCGCCAGCGTTTTTCGACGCGCGCCATTGCCCCTCGATCCTTCTCATGGTCCATGCCGACCAGGTGCAGTAGTCCGTGAAGCATGAGGATCTTGATCTCTTCGGCGACCGTATGGCCGAATTCCAGCGCTTGCTCGGCAGCCCGTTGCGAAGAGATCGCCATCTCTCCGGCGAACCCGCCCTGCGTCCCGGACGGGAATGACAACACATCGGTTGGATAATCGTGACCAAGAAAATCACGGTTTAGTCGCTGCAGTTCGCGATCGTCGGTGATGAGACATTCAAACAGTCGTCCGCCGGACACATGTTCTACCAAGCCTCGGGCAAAGGCTTGCAGTTCGACGCGCGGCAATCCTGTCCCGGCGCGTCGAAAGAAGACTATAGAACCGTCGGCCGACATGGAGAACGTCAGGCGCGAGGCGGCTCCGGCGCCTCACGTTCGGGAGCAGGCTCGTTGTTGCCGAGTTTCAAGTTGAACTGGCGTGTCGTGCCCACGGCGTTGTTCCACCGCTCGTAAGCGCGAACAATGCGCTGTACCAGGTTGTGGCGCACCACATCCACCTCATCGAAATGGATGAAGGCGATACCCTCCACATTTGGCAGCACGCCCATTGCGTGGACCAGCCCGCTCTGCTTGCCCGGCGGCAAATCGATCTGAGTGATATCGCCGGTCACCACCATCTTGGAATTGAAACCGAGGCGTGTCAGCACCATCTTCATCTGCTCGGGGGTGGTGTTCTGCGCCTCGTCGACGATGATGAAGCTGTCGCTCAGCGTGCGGCCGCGCATGAACGCAATGGGAGCGACTTCGATGGTACGGCGTTCCAGGAGTTTGTCCACGCGCTCCATATCGATCATGTCGTAGAGAGCGTCGTACAGCGGGCGAAGGTAAGGATCCACCTTCTCCTGCAGTGTGCCCGGAAGGAATCCCAGCTTTTCTCCAGCTTCCACGGCAGGACGGGTCAACAGAATACGGCTGACCTTCTTGTTGAGCAGAGCCGAAACGGCCATCGCGACCGCTAGGTACGTCTTGCCAGTGCCTGCGGGACCGATGCCGAACGTCAGATCGTTGCGATCGATTGCGTCGATGTATCGACGCTGGTTCATCGTCTTCGGCGCGAGAGTCTTCTTGCCGAAGGCACGCTGCCGGCCGCTATAGGCGAGGCTGCGCAGCGTCACCTCAGGATCGGAAAGCACGACCCGCAGGTAACTATTCAAATCGCCGTTTTGAAAGACGAATCCTTCCTTGATGAGCGCCGCATAGTCAATGAGAATGCCTTCGGCGCGCAACACGCTCGTAGATTCGCCTTCGATCTCGATGCTGTCGCTTTCGATGCGCGTACGCACATCCAGCGCCTCTTCGATCAGGCGAATATTCTCGTCACGAGTACCGAAGAGCGACTCGATCCCGGCGGTAAGTTGAACCTGTACTTTCATCGGGAGGGAACTGCGGGTGGGGCGACGCGAAAACGAGCGCGCATGTCTCCAACCATTATAGCGGTCGATGAAAGTTTCTTATGTCGGGACGCAAATCAGGCCAGCAGTGTCGCCGGCCCCAGCCGTCCTTCATGCTTGCGCAATCGATGTCGGATCTCCAGGCGGGCGCGTAGCAACCTCGATTTAGCTGCAGCGACGGAGATGCCCAGTTTATGCGCCACATCCTCCATTGGAAGCTGCTCTACGTCTCGCAGCAGGAAGACATTGCGAAGCAGCGGTGGAATGCAGCGGATCTCTTTGCGCAGCACTTGCGCCACTTGGGATTGCCCGAACTCAGCTTCCGGCGAAACACGCTCACAAGGCAGATCCATCACGCGTGTCTCTTCGCCAACAGTGTCCTCAACGTAAACCATCTTTTGACGGCGCTGTTGTCGTAGGCGCATCAAACACTGATTGACGACGATGCGCGTCAGCCATGTGGAAAACTTGGCGTCTCGTTGGAATTGACCAATGTGCTCGTAGGCTTTCCAGCACGCGTTTTGAACTTCATCCTCCGCGTCTTCTTTGTCGCGCAGAATGGATTTAGCCAGCTTGAGACACGCTCCGTAGTGGCGTTCGACCAACTGCGCGAATGCCGCGTTGTCTCCTTGCTGCGCCAGAATGACCAGTCCTTCATCTTCACGGGGTTGCGTTATCGGATGGTTTTGCATCTGGACCGCCTTGCAGGAAGTCCAATGTTTGGACCTCTATGGACGACCTTAACAGCATGTCGGACCGGGCGCCAGAGCCTACTGAAAGTTGTTTTAGCCCAGCGAAAACCTCGCCAACAGCTTTCAGTGATAATGAAGTTGGTTTGGAAACGGAGACAAGCGAGGCTACAATTCGCCGCGTTCTTTCCTCCTACGAGCTCGGCCCTAAACTCCGTCAGCTCAGGCTGCGAAAGAAGATTGCGCTAGTCGATCTGGGCAAACACACCGGCCTGTCAGCGTCGATGTTGTCCCAACTCGAGAACGGAAAGCTGGTGCCGACACTAGCCACCTTGGCTCGCATCGCAATGGTTTTCGATGTGGGGCTGGATTACTTCTTCGGCGACAAGCAGCGCAAGCGTGCGTTCATCGTAGTTCCCGGAGGGGACCGCATCAAGTTCCCCGATCGTCCAGGAAACGAAAGTCCCGACTACATGTTCGAATGCCTTGCCTATTCCTCGCAGGAGAAAAGCATTCAGGCTTACCTTGCCGAATTCCCGAAACGTCAACCAAGCGAGGTTGCGGCCCACACGCACGACGGAGCGGAGTTCGTACACATT
The DNA here is from genome assembly GCA_035634155.1 of Bryobacteraceae bacterium. Lineage (GTDB taxonomy): Bacteria > Acidobacteriota > Terriglobia > Bryobacterales > Bryobacteraceae > DASQDN01. The sequence continues at coordinate 13,976 of DASQDN010000668.1, forward strand.
TTGGAGGGCAGCCTCGTCATCCGATACCAGTCCGAGGACTACATCCTGCA
>DASQDN010000669.1:0-4660 GCA_035634155.1 Bryobacteraceae bacterium
TTGCGAACCGGCTCGGGAAGCTCGCGAAGATCCTTCTGATTGGCCTTGGGCATAATCACGCGCTTGATGCCGGATCGGCGCGCTGCCAGCACCTTCTCCTTGATGCCGCCGATGGGCAGGACCAGGCCACTCAACGTGATCTCGCCTGTCATCGCGGTATCGTTACGTGCCGGAACCTTCGAGTACGCCGACGCGAGCGCCGTCGCCATCGTGATGCCGGCCGAGGGGCCGTCCTTAGGAATTGCCCCGGCAGGCACGTGGACGTGAACACCGGCGTCTTTGAACCGCGCGGGATCGATGCCGAGCTCATCGGCATGCGACCACACCCAACTCTGCGCCGCACGCGCCGATTCCTTCATCACGTCGCCGAGCTGGCCGGTTAACGTCAGACCTTTCCCGTCCGGAAGCAGCGTGGCCTCGATGTACAACACGTCGCCACCCGTCTCCGTCCAGGCCAAGCCCGTCACCACGCCAGGACCCACGTTCTTCCGCATCAGATCCGGCGTAAACGGCTCGGGTCCGAGCATCTCCGCGAGATCAGAAGGCTTCACCGTCACCGCCTCGGTCTTGCCTTCGGCGAACATCAGCGCGACCTTGCGCGTCAGCCGGCCGATCGCCCGCTCCAGGCGCCGCAGTCCGGCTTCCCGCGTATAGCCCTGAATCAACGCGCGAATCGTCTCGTCCGGGATGATGGCCTGCTGATCCGTCAGCCCTGCTTCCTTGAGCTGCCGTAGAAGCAGGTACTTCTTCGAGATCTCCACCTTTTCTTCTTCGGTGTAGCCCGAAAGCCGCAGGATCTCCATCCGGTCGAGCAGCGGCCGCGGAATCGTATCCAACGTATTCGCCGTCGTGATAAACAGCGTCTTGGACAGATCCCAAGGCAGATCCAGGTAATTGTCGCGGAACGTTTTGTTCTGCTCGGGATCGAGGATCTCCAGCAGCGCCGCCGCCGGATCTCCACGATAATCACGGCCGAGCTTATCGATTTCGTCCAGCATCAACACCGGATTCTTAGCCTTCGCGCGCCGAACCGCCTGAATCAACCGACCCGGCATCGCACCGATATACGTCCGCCGGTGCCCGCGAAGCTCGGCTTCATCGTGCATGCCGCCGAGGCTCATGCGTTCGAAGTTCCGGCCCAGCGCGCGAGCGATCGATTGCCCGAGCGAAGTCTTCCCCACACCCGGAGGCCCGACCAGGCACAGGATCGGCGCCTTGGCTTGCGGATTCATCTTCAGCACACCCAGATGCTCCAGGATGCGCTCCTTCACTTCCTTCAGCCCGAAGTGGTCTTCATCGAGCACCTGCCGCGCATGCGCGATGTCCAGATTGTCCTGCGTGGACGTATTCCACGGCAGTTCCAGCACCAGCTCGACATAGCTGCGGATGACGTTATGCTCGGGCGAGGACGTAGGCAGCTTTTCCAGCCGGGACAGCTCCCGGTCAAGCTCCTTACGCACCTCAGCGGGCACATCCGCCTTTTCCAACTGCTCCCGCAACAGATCCACATCGGCCTGCTCCGGGTTTTTCTCGCCGAGCTCCTGCTGAATGGCGCGCATTTGCTGGCGGAGCAGATACTCGCGCTGCTCCTTTGACATTTCATTGCGCGCGTTGTTGGCGATCTTCGACTTCAGCTCCAACACCTGAACCTCATGGCTCAGATACGCATGCATGAGCCGCAAAGCCTCGGCCCGCGTCACCGCCTCCAGCAAGGCCTGCTCCTTCACCGTCTCCAGGCTCAACATGGAGGCCAGCAGGAAGCACATACGCAGCGGGTCGTCACCGCCTGCCAGCAGACGCGCCAGTTCCGGCGGAGCCTGCGGCTGCGCCAGTTCCACCGCCTTGCCGGCCAACTCGACGATGGCTTGCATCAGCGCTTCCACCTCAGCCCCGCGATCTTCCGGCAGAGGCGAAGGCAGAATGCGGCCTTTCAGATAGCCGTCCTCGGAGTCGATCCGAACGATAACGACACGCTCGGTCCCCATCACCAGGACTTCCATCAGGTTCTCGTTCGGGCGAGACATCTTGCGGATGACCGCCTTGGTCCCAACTGTGTACAGATCGTCCTGCGCGGGATTCTCGTGCGAGGCGTCGCGCTGCGCCACCAGGATAATTTCTTTTTCCTCCGTCGCCAGCGCCGCCTGTACGGCTGCAAGCGAAGAACTGCGGCCCACCGACAACGGCATCAGCAGGTATGGAAAAAGAACCGTGTTCTTCAATGGCAATATCGGGAGTACCTTTACAGCTTCTTCGCTCATTTGCAGTCCTCTTGTTTCCCGCTCTTCTGAATACGAACGAACAAAATCCCATCGCGATAATCGAGGCGCATATGCGAGCCCGTCATATCGTCGGGCAGCTCCACGCTCCGCTTGAAGCGACTGTAGGTGATCTCCATCGAGTAATGGCTACATCCGCTCTCGATCATGTAGTCGCGGCGAATACCGCTTACCGTCACCGCTCGCTTGCTCACGTGGACGTTGAGGTCCTCCATGCGAACACCCGCAAGTTCGAACTTCAAGATCCATCCCCAGCCCGTCTGGTAGATGTCCACCGGCGGCTGCCATTCCTGGTCCTGTCCAGGTGGAGCGAACAAGAATACGGCCACAGTTTGCCCTCCTTCGTGATTAGATGTAAAAACGAACGGGACAGATCTCGCCAACTTCCATCGAGCGGCGCGATCTGTCCCGCAAAGTGGATCCGTCGCTACGTTACGGCTGCCGTGCCGCCGCCGGTTCAACCGCAAGGAAGAGCGTCCTTCCGCCGCGATTCACCAACAACAGCACCGACTGTCCGCGCCCCACCGCCGTTTCGAACTCACGCACGGAAGTGATTGGCTTGCGATTCACCGACTGAATCACATCACCGCGCCGCAGTCCCGCGTCGTAAGCCGCGCTGGCCGCGTCCACATCGGTAACCACCACGCCTCGGACGGTCGGCGGAAGCCGCAACTGCTGCGCCGTCTCGCGATCCAGTTCTTCCACCGAGACGCCTTCCAGCGGTGTTCGGGTGCCACCCTGAAGATCCGGCGCTCCGTCGTTATCGCGATCCTGCGTCGGCAGAGTTCCCAGTGTGACTGTGATCTCACGCGGACCCTCCTGGCGCTGGACCGTCAACCTGACCGCCGTTCCCGGAGCCGTCCGTGAGATGCGGAGCCGCAGAGCATTCGCATCCGCGACAGGTTCGCCGTTCACCGCGGTGACAACGTCACCCGGCTGCAGACCCGCCTTCTCTGCCGGGCTGCCCGGTTCGATCCCAGGGAGCGCCGCGCCAGCCGCAGTTGGCAGCTTGAAGGCACGCGCCAAAGCGGGAGTCACATCCTGCACCTGGGCGCCCATGTAGCCGCGAACCACCTTGCCCGTCTTCACGAGCTGGTCCATCACTTCGCGAGCCATTGCCACGGGAATTGCAAATCCGATGCCCTGATTCCCGCCGCCGCCTCCAGCCAGGATCGCTGTGTTGATGCCGATGAGTTCACCGCTGGTATTCACCAGCGCTCCGCCCGAGTTCCCCGGATTGATCGCCGCATCGGTTTGGATGAAGTCTTCGTACTGCTCGATGTTCAAACCCGCACGACCCGTCGCGCTGACGATCCCCATCGTTACGGTCTGGCCAATGCCGAAAGGATTGCCGATCGCAAGCGCGAGGTCACCCACAGCCGGACGCAAATCCGTACGGATCGGAACCGTAGGCAGATTCTTGCCCTCGATCTTCAGCACAGCGATATCGGTGTTCGGATCCCCGCCAATCACTTTGGCAGTGAATTCCCGCCGGTCGGACAATGAGACCGTGACCTGATCGGCTTCATCGACCACATGATTGTTGGTCAGAATGTAACCGTCACTTGTGACGATCACGCCCGAGCCTACACCGCCTTGACGGCGCGGCTGCTGGTCCGGCATCCCCGGGAACCCGCCACCGCCGCGACCGAACAGGTCGCCGAAGAACTCTTCAGGCGTTTGCGGCTGCCTGCGGGCGCCGGGCCGATTGCGATTACTGGTTGTGCGAACCACCCGGGTGGATGAGATATTCACCACCGCGGGCGTCACTTTGCGAACCATCGGGGCGAAGGTGAGTCCCGGCGCGCCGGTTTGCGCATGTACTTGTACGGGTGCAGTTGTATGCTCCGTGGCGTAGTGCCAGGAGACGGCCCCGCCGAACGAAGCTGCCGCTACCGCGACTAATGCAAAATTCCTCTTCATGCAGTCTCCTCAGTTTTTAGACGGGCTACGTCGCTGATCGTGTTACGAGCAAGCGACATGCCCGAGATACCGTTTACAAAAAGTTACGTAGTTACGGCTGCAGGCTCTGCCGCGGTCACGCGCTCTGACTGAAATTGGAGCGCGCTCCCGTCGTAATCCACGCGCACATGCTGGCCGTCTCGAACATCGCCGCGCAACAGTTGCTTAGCCAGTTCGTTCTCCAGTTCGCGCTGGATCGCGCGTTTGATCGGCCGAGCGCCATAGGTTGGCTCATACCCAACCCGCACAATGTGCGCCCGAGCCGCGTCGGTCAACTCCAACGTGATGTGCCGATCCTCCAAACGCTTTCGTAAATTGCCGAGCTGAATATCGACAATCTGCTTCAAATCGTTCTCCGACAACGCATGGAACACAATGATCTCGTCCACACGATTCAGGAACTCAGGCCGGAACGCCTTCCG
>DASQDN010000670.1:0-3848 GCA_035634155.1 Bryobacteraceae bacterium
AGCCGGCGTCTTTCAGCAGCCCCGCAGCCTTATGGACAGCGGTGTGCATGAAGTCTTCCACCGGCGCGTCCAGAAACTGCTCCATCACTCCGATACACCCGTTCATCGGCACATTGGCTCGAAGCGGCACCGGCGCGGAGAACGGATCACCCGGATCATAGCCGGCGAGCACCTCAAAGAGGATACGGACGTCTTTCACGGTGCGCGCCATGGGGCCAGCTACACCGAGCAAGCCGCCGGGATGACTGATCTCCGGGTAATGGCCCGTTGCCGGAACGCGGCCGGGTGTCGGCTTCAGTCCCGAGATGCCGCAGAAGTGCGCCGGCATACGAATGGACCCGCCGCCGTCGCTGCCAACACCGCCTGCTGAGCAGTACGCGGCAATCGCAGCGGATTCGCCGCCGCTCGATCCGCCCGCAGTACGGTCGAGGTTCCACGGGTTGCTCGTTCGGCCCGTGATGTGGTTATCGGTTTCCCAGTTGGCAAGAAACTCCGGACAGTTCGTTTTACCGAGGATGATCGCACCCGCATCGAGGATCTTCTTCACCGCCCACGAGTTGTAATCGGCGCGGTGCTCCAGGCGAAAGCGGCTGCCGCAAAGAGTGGGAAGATCGCGAATGTCGAAGCTGTCTTTGATGGTGACCGGAATGCCGTGGAGCGGGCCAACCGCAGGCTCCATCTCAGCCTTCCGCGCCATGGCTCGCGCTTCGGAAGGAAACTGCATGACGAACGCGTTCAGGGAAGGATTATGCTTTTCGATTTGCTCCAAGTGCGCGTCCACAAGCTCCACCGGAGACAGCTTGCGTTGGCGGATCGCCTCGGCCATTCCCGCGAGCGTGAGTCTGTGCGACATTACCTTGAGTATCGCAGGGCGTCGCCTAGAATGATGTACAGTGACGGCATTGCATTGGGGTGAGGCTCGCGATTGTGTGCGGCGCAAGCTGGGCGAAAGCCTCGTCGTTCGCGCGTCAGAGACGATCCCGCTAGGTGAAGCGCAAGGGCGTGTGCTCGCCTCCGATGCGCATGCTGACCGCGCGTATCCTCCTTTCGCTCGATCGATGAGAGATGGTTTCGCGGTGCGGGCCGCGGACGTTCCCGGAAGGCTTCGGCTGGTCGGAGAAGTTCGGGCAGGCGAACCGGCAGAGCGCGCTGTTAGCCCCGGCGAGTGCATCGAGATCATGACCGGCGCCCCTACGCCCGAAGGCGCGGACGCGATCCTGATGGTGGAACACGTTCGCCGCCAGAACGGCTTCATTGAAACGGACCGGTCTTTAAAGAGCGGTGACAACATCGCGCCCGCAGGATGCGAGACCGGCGCAGGTGAACGGGTGCTATCCGCGGGAACGCGTTTGGATTATGCGCACCTTGCGGTGCTGGCGAGTATCGGCGCAGCCCAGATCGATGTGTACAAGCGGCCAACGGTAAGCCTGATCGCCACCGGAGATGTATTGGTGGCGCCCCATGAGGGGCCGAAGCCGTATCAGATCCGCAACTCCAACGCCGTATCGCTGGCGGCCCAAGCTGCTCGGGCGGGCGGGGCGGTTGCGTTTGCCACTCAGGCAGGCGATAGCGTGGAAGCTTTGCGCTCGGCTATCACTCGCGGACTCGAGTCGGACTTGATGTTGCTGAGCGGCGGCGTGTCCGCAGGCAAGTACGACTTAGTGGAGAACGTTCTCGCCGAGTACGACGCCGAGTTCTTCTTCACGCGCGTGTTGATTCAACCCGGACAACCAGCGGTATTCGGTCGCGCGCGCGACAAGTTCTTCTTCGGACTTCCGGGCAACCCGGTCTCGACGATGGTGACTTTCGAGCTGTTCGCGCGGCTTGCCGTGGAGATACTGGCAGGGCAATCAGATCCCGTCCTGCGATTTACGAAGGCGGTGTTGACTACTCCCTTTCGTCACAAGACCGGACTCACGAGATTTCTCCCGGCTTCATTGAGCGGCGACGCATCTGCGGTAACGCCGGTAGGCTGGCAAGGATCGGGAGATGTGTTTGCGGTTGCGAGAGCGAACGCGTTTCTGGTCGCCGCCCACGATCGTGAATCCTGGAATGCTGGAGAAGCCATTGAAGTGCTACCGAGATGAAAGCCACTAAGCTGTCTCATTACGATGAAGCGGGCGCCGCTCGTATGGTCGACGTGGGGGCGAAAAGCGACACGCGCCGCACGGCAAAGGCTCACGCTTTTGTGAAGATCAGGCCCGCGGTCTTACGCAAGCTGCCGGACAATCCTAAAGGCAATCCATTGGAAGTGGCCCGCTTTGCCGGCATCCAGGCGGCGAAGCGCACCTCCGAACTCATCCCGATGTGCCATCCGCTCATGTTGAGTCACGTGGACGTCCAATTGAGCATCGAAAAAACCGGAGTGCGCATCATTGCCACGGCTGGCTTGAGCGGCCCTACGGGCGTAGAGATGGAAGCGTTGACGGCCGCCTCAGTGGCTGCGCTTACCGTCTACGACATGACGAAGGCTCTCGACAAAGCCATAGAGATTCAGGACCTGTACCTGCTGGAGAAGACGGGCGGTAAGAGTGGAGACTTCCGGCGATGAAGGCGGCGGTGCTGACCGTTAGCGATTCGGTCACGAAAGGAACGCGAGAGGACTTGTCCGGCCCCGCCGTGGCCGGTCGCTTGCGGGACGGGGGATGGGATATCTCCAGCGGCGTGGTTCCCGACGAAGCAGACCAGATCTCGGCCAGGCTTGTCGAATGGTCGGACAAGGTGGACGCGATCTTTACCACAGGAGGCACGGGGCTTGCAGCAAGGGATGTAACTCCGGAAGCAACGCGGTCGGTGATCGACCGTGAAGTGCCGGGCGTCGCGGAATGGATGCGCTTTCAGGGGATGCAGAAGACTCCGCTCGCGATCCTTTCGCGCGCGGTGGTGGGAACGCGCGGGCGTTGCGTGATCGTTAATTTGCCCGGATCACCGAAAGGCGCCCTGGAATCGTTGGATAGCATTCTTCACGTGTTAACGCATATCATTGATTTATTGAGGGGTAACACCGGACACGGAAACTCCCGGTAGCCAAAGGACGTCTCACACTCGATGCTACGGAAACGACTGGTTACGGGAGTGGCGGTAGTTCTAGCCGTAGTTGCAACGCACGTGAGCTTGCGCGGGCAGGATGACTCAGGCGAACTGACCATCCGTCAGCGTGTGGACGAAGTAATAGCTCCCACAACGGTGGTAGATGCCGATGGGGTGTATGTCACCGGCCTGAAGCCGATTCAATTCCGGCTGTACGACAACGACAAGCTGCAATCGATCAAAGTTGACGAAGTGATTCAGCCGATATCGATGGTGGTGGCCGTTCAGGCTGACGCCAAAGTCGAAGGTGTGTTGCCGAAAGTTCAGAAGCTGGGGACCATGCTGCAGGCGATGGTGGCCGGCGATGGCGGCGAAGTGGCTGTAGTTGCTTTCGATCACCGCATCCAGAAGCTTCAGGACTTCACAAGCGACCCCGACAGGATTACCGAAGCTTTGAAGAAGATGAAGCCGGGCTCTTCACAGAGCGCCTTGACCGATGCGGTTCACGAGGCGGCACGCATGCTGGAGAAGCGCCCCAAGGAACGGCGGCGGGTGTTGCTGTTGATCGCCGAGTCGCTCGATAAAGGCAGTGAAGGTCGGGTGCGTGAGGCGTTAACGCGCCTTGAGTTTGCCAACGTGATTGTTTATGCGCTGAATATCTCGCGCGCATACGCCGAGTTCACGTCGAAGCCCGCGCTCCCGCGGCCCGATCCGATCCCGCCAGGCGGCCGGCATGTCCCCGCGGGAGCAGTAAACACTCCAACCACGACGGCACAGATGACAGGCGCTCCAGGATACGGCATCAACTTCGCGCCAAT
>DASQDN010000671.1:0-27198 GCA_035634155.1 Bryobacteraceae bacterium
GGGAGAATGGCGGCGAAGTAGTGGTTTGCGGAACGCCCGAAGATGTTATCCGCAACCGTAAGAGTCATACGGCGGCGGCGTTGAAGAAGATCATGCGCAACGGGAAGGTAGCTTGAGCAAGTACGACGTGCGGCCGCTCGACTTCGGCGGGTTGAAAACGGTTTCGATTCACGAGCGGGGCGGCAAGGTGCGCCTGGAGCATTTCGCCAAGCCATACGGCAAAGGTGACGGAGTGCAAAGCCTGCTCGACTCGATGCCCCGCCTGCTTGCGTCCGAGACGTTGCGCAGTGTTGCCGATGGCATTATCGCGGCGCGTTCATCGGGCAGGCAGATTATCTGGGGCATGGGCGGGCACGTGATTAAGTGCGGGCTGGCTCCGGTGCTGCTCGACTTGATGCGACGCGGATATGCGACTGCGTTCGCGATGAATGGCTCGGGCGCAATTCACGATTTCGAGATTGCGATTGCGGGATGGACCAGCGAGGATGTGGAAGCTGTGCTGCCCGATGGACGCTTCGGATCGGCGGAAGAAACCGGCGCGGAGATGAATCGCGCGATCACGGAAGGCGATGCGGCAGGGCTCGGCATGGGCGAAGCGCTGGGTCGTCGGGCGGTGGAAATTGCGAAGCCGGACTATGCTCCGCAGAGCCTGCTTTGCGGAGCGTACGAGGCTGGCGTGCCGGTTACCGTGCATGTGGCCGTAGGCACCGATACGCCGCATACTCATCCCGCGGCGAACGGCGCCGCGATCGGCTCGGCCACGCATCGCGATTTTCGGTTGTTCAGCACCATCGTGACAGGACTGAATGAGGGCGGTGTGTACATCAATCTTGGCTCGGCTGTGGTGATGCCGGAGGTGTTCCTGAAGGCAGTGTCGGTGGCGCGCAACCTCGGTTATCCGCTGGGTAAGTTCACGACGGTCAACTTTGACTTTCTGCAGCACTACCGTCCGACCGTTAACGTGGTGCAACGTCCGCACGCGCAGTCAGGGGGCAAAGGCTATTCGCTTACCGGCCATCACGAGATTATGGTCCCGCTTCTGGCGGCGCTGCTGATCGAGCGTGAATTGTGATCGACGAAGCTCGGCCGGAGCCGTTTTGGAGTTGGAAGGACTTGCTGGTGATCGGGGGCATGGGTCTGCCGTTATTAGTTGGCGGCGCCTTGGTGGCGAGCTTCGCAATTGCGCCGATCACGACAAACAAGGCGGTTCGGCTGCTGGTTCCACAGTTCGTGGGCGAGGCATTGATGTTGATTCCGGCCGCGATGCTTTTCCGCTACAAGTACGACCGGGGCTTGGGAAAGGCGCTCCACCTGGAGACTCGCCGCGGGCAAGCGTTGCCTTCGTTCGCAGCAGGGTTGGGAGCGGCGTTTGCAGTGCTGGGGACGGCCGCCGCGCTGCGCATGCCGGAGATGGATAACCCGATGCAGCAATTGATGAACGAGCCGAACGCCGCGGTGTGGGTCGGGATGTTCGCGGTGTCGGTGGGACCTTTGTTTGAGGAGATCTTTTTTCGCGGCCTGCTGCAGCCTGTGGCTGTACGAACGGCAGGCGCGGTGGGCGGCGTGCTGATTGCCGCCGTTCCTTTTGCCCTGCTGCACGGATCGCAATACGCATGGTCGTGGCGTCACGTGTTGTTGATCACGATGGCGGGGGCGGCGTTTGGCTGGTGGCGTGTGCGCACGCAGTCCACCGGCGCGGCGACCTTGATGCATGCCGCATACAATGGCGTGCTGGTGGTTGGATTTTTGATTGGAAGGAGCGCTCTTTAGAATTTCATGGTGGAAACGATTCAGTGGACCGATGACGGCGTGGTGATGATTGACCAGACGCGCCTGCCTCATGAGCAGGTGTTCGTCACCTGCAAGGATTACAAAGAAGTGGCCGAGGCCATCCGGTCCATGGTGATTCGCGGAGCTCCGGCGATCGGCGTAGCGGCGGCGATGGGTGTGGCGATTGGCGCGTTGAAATCGGCCGATTTGCACGGCGAGATGGATGAGATTTGCAACGTGCTCGCAGGTACGCGGCCGACAGCGGTGAACCTTTTCTGGGCCATCGATCGCATGAAGAATGTGTATGGCCGCGTGAAGGGTGAATCGATTGACGCCATTCGCGAGACGCTGGTTCGTGAAGCTAAGCAGATTTATCTCGAGGACATCGCTATCAATCGCGCGATTGGAGCGAATGGCGCGGATTTGGTGCCTGACGGCAAGACCGTGTTGACGCACTGCAATGCGGGCGCGCTGGCGACGGCGGGCTTTGGAACGGCGCTGGGTGTGATCCGAGCGGCGGTGCAGGCCGGGAAGAAGATTGACGTGTACGCGGATGAGACACGGCCCTTTCTGCAAGGCTCGCGTTTGACGGTTTGGGAATTGCAGCAAGACGGCATCAACGCCACGCTGATCACGGATAACATGGCGGGGCATTTTCTGAAGTCCGGCCGTATTGGTTGCGTGGTGGTAGGCGCGGACCGCATTGCGGCTAATGGGGATGTGGCGAATAAGATCGGTACATACTCGGTGGCGGTGCTGGCGAAGGAGAATGGTGTGCCGTTCTACGTGGCGGCTCCGATTTCTACGTTGGATTTGACGCTTGCCTCGGGTGACGAGATTCCCATTGAAGAGCGGTCGGCCGCCGAGGTGACGCATGTCGGCGGCGTGCATCTCGCGCCGGAAGGGATCGGGGTAAAGAATCCGGCGTTCGATGTGACACCGAGTCGCTATGTGAGTGGGATCATTACGGAGCGTGGTGTGGCTCGGGCGCCTTATACGGAGTCGTTGAAGGCGCTGATGGAGAAGGCGGCGGCGGTATCGTAGGCGGTAAGCACGGGGGCGGGCGCGTAAGTACAACGGTAGTCGATGGTACAGCGATTCAACGAAGCTACCGCGACTCAAATAGCTGCGCTTCTCTTGAAGTTGCGAGGTACTCGCCGCATGAAGTACCTCAAGCTGTTAAAGGTGATGTACCTTATCGACCGGGAGGCGCTCGCACGCTGGGGGCGACCGTTACTACGGATCATCATGTCTCCATGGACAAAGGTCCGGTACTCAGCCGCCTTTACGCCTTGATTCGTGAGGAACAGTTCGAGCCGACGTTCTGGACCCGTCACATTGGCAGCATCTGACCATGACGTGCAACTTGCTGTCGACCCGGGAGACGACGAGCTTTCCCGCGCGGAAGAGGATCTCATCGCGGGACCTTCGAGAAACATGGCCACAAGAACCGGTGGCAACTGGTTGAAGAGTGGCATCAGTATCCTGAGTGGCAAGACCCCCAAGGGACTATGATCCCGATTGAGATCAGCGATATTCTCCGGGCGGTTGGTAAAACACCGGGGGAATATCGCCGCAATTACTCAGGAGCTTGAGGCGGAGGCCTTGGCAGAGTTCCTGCGTCATGAACGGCATCTGCGTAATTGTCAGCCTAAGCACGCTCAGATATGGTAAGGACCAGACGGTCACCCTCGATCGCGCCAATCCTTGGGCCGTGCTCTGTCTCCGGTGATCTTCTGGGCCATTCTGCAGCTTGCAAGGAAGCCCTACGGCCGGACGTGCAATTCGGGCTGCAGCACCACCGTTTCGAACTTACGCGTGGGCTTTTCGATGCGCTTCAATAGCAAGTCCGCCGCGCGATCACCCATCTCGTAGCTGGGCTGCACGACCGTGGACACGGGCGGCGAGAATACATCCAGCCATTCCGAATCATCCGAGCTGATTACCTGCACGTCTTCGGGGCAGCGCAGTCGGCGCTCTTTCACGGCTCGCAGCGCGCCCGTCATCATCAGGAAATTCGAAGCGAACACGGCCGTAGGCGGCGGCGTGCCGGCGAGCAGCTTCATCGTCAGTGAGTAACCGGATTCCGCAGTCCAATCGCCTTCACCGATGAGCGATGCGGGCGCTGCCAGTTTGTGCTTGCGCATCGACTTGCGCCAGCCCTCGACCCGGTCCGTGCTTGTGCTCAGCGAGGCCTGACCCGTGATGATGGCAATGCGCTTGTGCCCAGCCTTGATCAGATGCTCGATGGCGAGTCGTGTTCCCGCCACGTTATCCGCCGAGACGCAATCAGCATCGAAGGTTCGCGGCGTCCGGCCCACGAACACAACGGCTTTGTTTGCCTTCACCATTCGCTCGGCCTCACTCTCGTCGCCGGCGGCAAGGAACATCAACAAGCCGTCCACCTGCTGCGAGCGGAAGATGGTCAGGTAGCGAGCCTGCTCCTCCGGCTTGTTATACGTGTTGCCGAGCATCAGCGAGTAGTCGGCCTTGCGCAGCCGGTGCTCCACTCCATGCACCACACGCGCGTAGAAGGGACTGCCGATGTCCGGGATCAACATCGCGATGGTCCGGCTCCGACGGGTCTGCAGCCCGCGCGCGAGCGCGTTGGGCGTGTAGTCCAGCTCCTGAACGGCCTTGAGGACACGCTTAGTGAGCTTCGGGCTCACGAAAGCGGACTGGTTTACAACGGACGAGACCGTATACGTGGACACGCCTGCGCGCTTTGCGACATCGTAAATCGTGGGCATTGCTGTTCTGCCATTATAAAATTTGGCGAGCCACTTTTTCACTGATGCCAATCCGCCAAGGAAAATGGACACTTTGTGTCCTGCTATTTCTCGCGACGACGTTGAACTATCTGGATCGCCAGACGCTCAGCATCCTCGCGCCGTGGATGCGGAATGAGCTCGGATTAGACAACCACTCCCTTGGTTTGCTGTTCGCGGTTTTCTACTACAGCTACACGGTGGCTCAGTTTGCAGTCGGTGGATTGCTGGACCGGTGGCACTTGCGATGGGCGTACGGCATCGGAGTTTTGGCGTGGTCGTTGGTAGCAGCTACAACCGCCGCGGCTACAGGATTCGTCTCCTTGCTGGTGTTCCGCTTGCTTCTGGGAGCCACAGAATCAGTGAACTGGCCCGCGGCGATGCGCATTGTGGCGCGCACCCTTCCGCCGCACGAGCGCTCACTGGGCAACGGATTGTTCACCAGCGGGACCAGTGTCGGCGCGCTGGTTGCCCCCGGGCTCATTCTCGCTGTGTCGGCATGGGTCGGTTGGCGATGGGCATTCGTGGGAGTGGGTGCGCTGGGATTTGTCTGGTTTGCGCTTTGGGTATGGGTGACACGACGCGCCGAATACGCAGCCGTGTGGCGAAGCGATCGCTCGCCAAAGCCCGCGTCGCAGGCTTATCGCGAGGTTCTGCGTGCACCACAATTTGCGCGCGTGCTTGCCGTAACGATGCTGGTAAATCCTTGCCTCTACTTTCTTCTGAATTGGCTGCCGACGTATTTTACGCAGCAGCATGGGCTCGATGCCGGGCAGTTGGCGACGGTGCTCACGTTTATCTATTTGGGTTTGGATGCGGGATATCTTGCATGCGGCGCAGGCGTGCTCGCTTTGACGCGGTCCGGTCGGGAACTCGGGGCAGCGAGGCAGCTTGTGTTTCGGTCGGCTTCGGTGCTGCTGGCTCTGGCGTCAGTGGTTCCGTTCGTTGCGGACCTTAATGCAGTGGTGTGGCTAATGGTGCTGGCGAACTTCGGAGCGGGGTGTTGGATCGCGATGTATCTGACAATGGCGCAGGAAGTGTCGCCCGAGCACGTGTCCACAGCCGCAGGACTATTGGGAGGCATGGGATCGCTCGCCGGAGCGTTTGCCATGTGGGCCGTCGGCGGGATCACGGAAGCGACAGGAAGTTTCACGGCTCCCCTGGGCGCGGTTGCGGTTGCCTCCTTCGCGGCGGCGCTGGCCGGGAATGCCGTTGTACGCGGCGCGGACGGTCGACAATTGCCCGAACATTCGTAGTACATTCGGGGTCAGAGCCGAAGATCAGGAGGGTATATGCCCAGGTTATTTCTGGCGCTCTATGCCGGAGCGGCGACGCTGTTGTCGCAAACGGCCGCGCGGAATTTTATGGCCGAAGGCGAGGCGGCTTTCCGGTCGGGCAGATTTGCCCAAGCGGTGCAGTTGTTCGAGCAGGCTGCGGCCGCGACGCCGAACGATCCGGCTCCGCGCTTGTATCTGGCTGCCGCTTACGTGCAGCAGATTACGCCGACGCAGGACACTCCGGAGACACAGCTTTTTGCGAGAAACGCGGAGCGAGAGCTGCAAGCGGTGCTCGGGATTCAACCCGATAATGTGCACGCGATGCTGTCACTCGCGACGCTGCATTTCAACCTGGCGGGCGGCAAGACCGATTTAAGCGAGAAGGCTCGCGCGTTGGACGAATCGGCTCATTGGTATCGCAGGATGGTCCGGGTACAGCCCGACAACAAGATTGCGCATTACAGCCTGGGTGTGATTGCGTGGGCGAAGTTTTTTCCCGAACTGATGGCCGGGCGGAACAAGCTTGGCATGAAGCCGAACGATCCTGGCCCGCTGCGGAATGCGGAGATGAAGGCGGATTTGCGGTCGCGCTTTGGCGGCGCCGTGCACGAGGGAATGCGGCATCTGGAGCGCGCCTTGGAGATCGATCCCAAGTACGACGATGCCATGGCATATCTGAACCTTCTGCATCGCGAAATCGCGGATCTGGCCGAGTCGCAGGCAGAGTATCAGCAGGCCATCCAAAAAGCCGATGAGTTGGTGCAGCATGCTTTGGCGACGAAGAAAGCGAAGGCGGAAACGGCCTTCAAAAACGGTCGAGGCGATGTAAACTTCGTTCCGCCGCCGCCCCCACCCCCTCCGCCGGCCGCTCGACCGACTCCACCGGCAGGTGAGCCAAATTCTCCCAAGCGCATCCAAGTCGATGGCGCGGTGCAAGCTTCGAAGCTAGTTGAACAGCCTCAGGTGCAATATCCGGATCTCGCAGTAAGGGCTCGTATCCAGGGTGTGGTGCGGTTCAGGGCGGTCGTTACAACAGAGGGTACGGTAATCAATTTGACGCTGATGAGCGGCCATCCTGTCCTGGTTCCTGCCGCTACAGAGGCCGTACGGCGATATCGCTATCAGCCGACGTTGCTGAATGGCGAGCCCGTGGAAGTGGACACGCAGATCGAGGTCAACTTCACAGCGCCGTAGCGCACCCATAAAATGGAACGTTTGAGCAAGCCGTACCTGATCGGCATCGCAGGACCGTCCTGTTCGGGCAAGAGCGAGGTGGCGCGGCGTTTAGCCCGCATTCTGCGTGCTCCTACGCTGGCGCTCGACCATTACTACCGCGACCTGGCGCACATCCCTTTTGAACAACGCGTTCAGACCAATTTTGACGCTCCCGAGTCGCTTGACCGCGAGTTAATTGTGAAGCATGTTGGCGCGCTGCGGGAAGGCGCCGCGGTGCAGCAGCCGACATACGATTTCGCGCGGCACGTGCGAGCCGCGAAAACCGAGCCGATTGCGTCGGCTCCATTTGTGCTGGTGGAAGGCTTGTTCGCATTGTATTGGCCGGAACTCCGCGACCTGTTGAACGTGCGCATCTACATCGACGCCGCGCATGAGGTTTGCCTCCAGCGTCGTATCTTTCGCGATGTGCGGGAGCGCGGCCGCACCGAGGATTCAGTCCGCACGCAATATGCGGCTACGGTGGAGCCGATGTGCGAATGCCACATTACTCCTACGCAAGCGCATGCCGATCTGGTGTTGAGCGGAGTTGCGCCGGTGAAGCAGTCGGTGTACACGATCCTCATCTACGTGGCGGGCCATCTGGGGGATCCGTCGTTATCGCGCTTGGCGCCTTCGGTGGAGGACTAGCTCGGTGGCTACAGTCCTTCCGCGGGCGTGACGAGGAAGGGCGTGGTGGTGGGCGCGGCCGAGCCGGCCTCGGGCTCTTCGGTAATTGCAAACGCCGCCGTGCTGGCCAAGTCAATTGCGCCGGCTTGCAAGTGGACGGCGGAGCCTGTCGCATCAGGACGGAACACACCGGCGGGACGCGGCGCCTGTCCTTTAGGGATCACCCACAATTCGTAAGCGCGTCCAGGCGCCGGGATCGGCAGATTCGACGCGATCAGCATCACGCCCGATTGCGGATTCACGAAGTACGTTCCGCGGGGCTGGTTCGCTCCGGGCTTGACCGAAGCCGGTCGCGTTTCGGGATGCCTGAGGAAGTCGAGCGCGCGGCCCAGTTCCTGCGATCGAGCCTCGGTGGTTTGCAACTGCTTCCGAGCCGCGATTAAGTCCGCGGTCCGAGTTCGATTTTCAAGGCCCAGCCATACGGTGGCTGCCGCGAGCCCCGCCGCAATCGCAATCCATGCGAGTGGCGCTTTGCGGGTGACAGAGGTGGCGAGTTCCGGCGGGCGTATGCTGTTCACCACTCGGCTGCGCAGCAACGGAGAAGGCTCTTCAAGCGGCGCCGAACTAAGCAAGGCGATATTTAACTCGCGCGCGGATCGTAGAGCCGCGGTGCAGGCCGGGCAGTTGCGGCCCAGATGCTCCTCCACTTCGCCGCGCTCTTCGGGCTCAAGTACGCCGAGCGCGTATAGCTCAAGCAGTTCGCGATTGGTCTCGCAACTCATACCGGCGCCGCCACGGTAAGTTCATCCCGCAGTGCTTTCAGTGCCGTGCGGACCCATGTCTTAATGCTCCCGAGCGGCTCTTTCATACGCTCGGCCATCTCGGAATGCGATAAGCCTTCAAAGTACGCGAGCTCGATTACGGCGCGCTGCTTTTCATTCAGCCGTTCGAGCGCGGAGCGCACTTGTTTCAGCCGTACACCATCGAGCATGTCGCCTTCCCAATCGCGGAAGACGTTCGGATGCTCGCTGTCGGCCGACGCCATACTGTTCCATACGCGTCCCTGCACCGATCGGATGTAGTCGAGAGCCTGGTTTCGGGCTACCGTGAGGATCCATGGTCCTAGTGCGCCTCGCTCGGCATCGAAAGCTTGCGAGCGCGTCCAGATGCGGAGAAAAGACTCTTGCACCAGATCCTCGGCTACAGCGCGGTCGCGTACGATGCGCAGGATCAGCGTGTAAGCAATACGACCATACCGATCGTAGAGATCGGCCACTACGCTGGGATCGCGATCCTTCAATCGTCGCGCCAAGTTGCCGTCGTCGGGATACCGGAGCATGGTAGCCGCGAGAAGAGGCAACAACAGCAAACTGTGGACGGGCCACTTCATCCGAAAGAGGTCTTTCGTAGTGTAGACGATTTCTAAAGTCCGTTTCCGTCGGGAGATTCATTCACCACGAACACAGTGGAACGATCGTTCGCGGCTAGCGTGCCCGCATACTTACGAACGCCGTTCACGCGCATCACGACAGGATTGTCTACGGGAACGTCGAATTGCAGAATGTCGCCCTTTTTCAGATCCACCAGGTCGTTGAAGTAGACGCTGGAGCCTTCCAGGCAGGCATCCACCGCGAGTTGCGAGCCATGAATCAGACCGAGGATACGGCTGCTTTCGTCGGTCAGGTTGGATCGACGCGCGGTCCACTGCTGGTCGAATTTCTGACGCAGCAGCTTGACGACCGTGGATGGAATGCCGATGTTCATCATCCCCGAGGTTTCGCCAAGCTGGACCTCGGTGGCAATCACGACGATGACTTCGGACGGTCCCATCACTTGCAGCAGCGCGGGCTCGGATTCGTGACCTTCAATCGAGAAGTTCACGGTAGCAACGCTTTGCCAGGATAACGACAGGTTCTGAAGAATGAGCGTGAGCAGCGCGTCAAGGATCGATTGCTCGATTTCCGTGATCTCGCGCTGCACGACCAGAGGCTTCACCTTCCCGCCGCCGAGCAGGCATTCCATTAGAGGAAAGGCGAGAGTCGGGTTTAGTTCGAGTACGCCGATACCCTCGAACGGGTTCATGCCGATGGTGCTGATGCACGTGGGGGAGCTCAACGTGCGCGCGAAGTCTGCAAACGGGAGCTGTTCAACCGAGATGAGGTTGACGGTAACGTAGGTCCGTAGAAACGCGGACAGGCTGGAGGCGAGGCTGCGCGCGAACGTGTCGTGCACCACGCGCAGGGCGCGCATCTGCTCCTTGGGAATGCGGTCGGAGCTTCGGAAGTCATAAGGTGTCGCTTGCTTTTGAACGGAGGATGCAGAAGAAGCTTGTGCTCGAAATACTGCATCGATGTCTTCCTGAGAAAGTACGTTCTTATCCGCTGGCACGTGTCACCACCTACGCCTTATGCCCCGAAGGCCACTTCTT
The DNA here is from genome assembly GCA_035634155.1 of Bryobacteraceae bacterium. GTDB lineage: Bacteria > Acidobacteriota > Terriglobia > Bryobacterales > Bryobacteraceae > DASQDN01. Next base: position 10,086 of record DASQDN010000671.1, read on the forward strand.
CGCCATATAGGAGCGCAACCGCAGAATCGCCTGCCGCTTCAATTGGCACACCCGCGAGGTGTGCATGTCCAGCACGCGACCGATCTCGGCAAGGGAAAGCTCCTCCAGGTAGTACAAGCCGACCACCGTTCTTTCCACCTTGGGGAGAAAGCCGATGGCTTGCGTCAACAACAATCGGAGGCTTTCGCGTTCTACGATCCATCCGGGCGACGCTTCGGCGCGATCGGCGATATAGCGCAGGCGATCCGCCGTCTCTCCGCCAGTTGACGCCGTCTCCAGGGGTGCGCTGAGGGTGCCGCGGATGTCGCACAAGGCCTCGCGGTATTCGGCGACGGACAACCCCAATTCACGCGCCATATCTTCTTCGCGAGGCATACCTTGGCATCTTTGCCGCGCCTCGTCCACGGCAGCCTGCACGATCTTGGCTCTACGTCTCCGCCGTGCCGGCACGCCGTCGAGCGCGCGGACGCAATCGAGAATTGCGCCGCGGATCCGATGCTCGGCGTAGGTGCGAAGAGAGGCGTTGTGGGAAGGATCGAAGTTGTCCACCGCAAGGATCAACCCCAACGTTCCCGCCGAGATCAGATCTTCCTCCAGTACGCTGTCGGGCAGGCGCTCATGGACGTTGGCCGCGATCCACTTGACCTGCTGCATATGCTCGAGGATCACGCGTTCCCGTTCATCCGGTGTCAGGCAGTTCGACTTGGACGGGGACGTCGTCATCCGAATTAGGCAGCCGAAGCCGCAGCCTCCATCAAGACGGGCAGAAGTCGCGCTGCTAAACCGTCTACCGCTGCCTCTTCCAGATCTTCGGGCACACGCTCGCCGACGCTCAGGAAGGAGACGGGCAGTTCACTCGCAACCGCCAAGGCGAGCACGGGCGCGATGCTCTCACACATGTCCAGGCCCGCGAACATCAGCTTCGAAGGAAGGAAGGGTTTGAAGCGCTCTACGGTAGAAGCGAGCGTGGCCGCGGAGGCGTAGGAAGGCAGCACGAGGTGAACATCCACGTTGGCGCGCTTGGAAAGCACTCCAGCGATCGGCATGGCCGAGCCAAAATGCGCGGGGCCGTAGCCGGGCGTGTCGATCAATAACAGCTCATTGCGATCTCCGGCCACGAGCAGTCGTTCGAGTGATTCGGCCGATTCCGCCAAGTCTAGTTTGATCTCCATCCAGCGGGCATACCTGGCTAACAGTTCCGATCCGCCGAGCCGGTAAGTGTCGGTCGAGATCAGGCGCGTGGGTCGATCCATCGCGATGCCGTAGTTGACTGCAAGCTTCACCACCATGGACGTTTTGCCGGCGCCGGGTGGGCCCACAAGCGCTACGGTCGAGCGGCCAGGGCCGCCGCAGCCGATTCTGGAGTTCAATCGCACTCGCTCGGCTAAAGCTTCACCAAGCGCGTACGTGGCCGCACTCTTTTCATCGCGTGATCGCAACTGCACCACACGCGCGAGTTCGTCAGCGGCGGCTTCAGGGAATCCGGCGGCTATCAACGACGCGGCGACCTTCGGCGCGATCGGCGCAGGGCGCGCCGCGGACGCCTGCTCTCGTTTTTTTGCGACGGACTTCCGCAGTTCTTCCATCCGTTCCCGCAGTCGCTCCAACCCTTCGGGGGCGGCGAGAAGTGGCGATGGCGGTGCGACCTCTTCCGGCAGTGGTGGGGCCATCTCATTCACGCCAAACACCACCTCGTATTGACCGAGGCGCGCGACGTCGCCCGAGGTGCGATTGGTCGCGATGATCATCGCGTCCGAGCCGAGTTCTACTCGAGCCCGGTTCATAGCCTCCGTCACGCTATTGGCAAAGTACGACTTAATCCTCACATGCGCCTCCTACGACCACGCCTACTGGATCACTCCCGCGGAAACGATGCGCACGCCGGCGGGCACCTCGTTGTGCGACAGGAAGAATATGTTCGGCAGGACCGGCTCCACCAGTTGGCGCAGGAACGGCCGAGCTCCGGCGCTGGTGACTACCACGACCGGGATCTCCGGCCGCTCCACCTTTTGTTGAATTTTACTTACGATGTCGCGCATCGATTGCGGCGCGAGCGCCGCGACACTGTGCTGTTCGCCATGCTCGACCGCGTTTTCTACCATCTGCTCCACCGACATATCGGTGAACAGAACTCGAAGCTCGCCGTTCGCGGATAGATACGGCTTCACCAGTGTGCGGCGGATGTTCTGCCGCACGTATTCGGTAAGCAGGGTTGTGTTCTTAGTGGTGGGCGCGGCCTCCCCCAGCGCTTCCAGGATCGACACGCCGTCGCGAATCGAAACCGATTCCCGCAAGAGGTTCTGCAGAACCTTCTGCACCGATGCGAGCGCCAGCAGCTTCGGAACCAGATCCTCTACCGTCTTCGGACTTTCCTGCGCCACGCGATCGCAGAACGCCTTCGCGTCTTGTCGCGAGAAGATTTCATGCGCGTTGCGCCGGACCAACTCTGTGAGGTGCGTGCCCAGCACGTTCACGGGATCGACTACGGTGTATCCGGAGCGGCGCGCGAGTTCTACGCTTTCCGACCGCACCCAAAGCGCGTTCATCCCGAACGCCGGCTCCCGCGTGGCTTGACCTTCGATCGGCTGCGCCTTGGCGTTGGGGACCGCCAGGTCGCATCCGGGCTGCAATTCATAGCGCCCCGCCTCGCCACCCTTGAGTTGCATAACGTATTCACGCGCTCGCAAGCTGACGTTGTCAGTCACTCGCACGGGCGGAAAGACAAAGCCGAGCGTCTGCGCGAAGTGGCGTCGAATCGCGGAGATCTTCAGCAGCAGGGGCGAATTCGCGCCGCCGGCAGCCAGATACGCGAGACCCACCCCCACTTCAATCGACAGCGGATCGACCCGCATCAACGCGTCGAAATCATCCTTCACCGCGCCGGTGGAGGCTTGCGTCGTTGTGGCGACAGCCGCGGGCTGAAGCAGCTTCTTCCGCATCTTCCAGGCAGCCGCGGCCACTCCTCCGCCAAGCGTAAGGAAGGGGATTGTCGGCAGGCCAGGGAACGTCGCAAGCAGCATGAGTACGCCGCCGGACAGCGCCAAAGGTTCCCAGTTACTGAAGAGCTGGCGGTTGAACTCTTCGCCCATCTTCTTATCCGAACCTGCGCGCGTCACAATCAAGCCTCCGGCCACCGAGATCATCAGCGCGGGAATCACAGTAACCAAGCCGTCGCCGATGGTGAGAACCGTGTAGGTTTGCAGCGCGCGCTGCAGATCCATTCCGTGTTGAAACACGCCGATCAGGAATCCAGCCAGGATGTTGATGGCCGTAATCAGAATGCTGGCTACGGCGTCGCGCTGCGTGAATCGCGTGGCGCCGTCCATGGCGCCGTAGAATTCGGCCTCTGCCGCCAGTTGCTTGCGGCGCGATCGGGCTTCGGCCTCGTCGATCAAGCCGGCGTTCAGATCGGCGTCAATCGACATCTGCTTTCCAGGCAAAGCGTCCAAGGTGAATCGCGCCGTCACTTCCGAGATACGCACCGCGCCGTGATTAATAACCACGTATTGAATCGCGATGAGCACCAGGAAGATGACGACGCCGATCACATAATTGCCGCCGACCACGAAATTGCCGAACGCTTCGATAACGTGTCCGGCGGCGCCTGTCCCTGAATTGCCGTTCAGAAGAATGAGTCGTGAGGAGGAAATGTTCAGGGCCAGGCGGAATAAAGTTAGGAGCAGCAACGTAGTAGGAAAGGTACTGAAATCCACCGGGCGCGTGATGTGCATGGACACCATCAGCACCACGATGGACAGAAGAATATCGGCCGAAATCAGAAGATCGAGTAGGACTGCCGGCAGCGGCGTCACCATCGCAATCACGATCGCGAGGACGCCTAAAGGAACGGCGGCGTCACTCAAAGCCTGGAGCGATATGCCGGGCTGCGGTTGCGAGGCGGCCGCTATGCTTTTCGACATCGCCTTACAACGCCCTCCTGCGACCCATCAATCGATAAATGTAAGCAAGCACTTCTGCTACCGCTCGGAAGAACTCGGCCGGAATCTCCTGTCCAACTTCCGCAGCTGTATACAAGCCGCGCGCAAGCGGAGGATTCTCAATAATCGGCACGCCACTTTCGACGGCTTTCTGCCGGATTCTCAGCGCCAGGAAATTCTTCCCCTTTGCTACCACTAGTGGGCTGGCCATCGTTTCCATCTCATACCGAATTGCAACGGCGTAATGGGTAGGGTTCACGATGACGGCTGTTGCGGTGGGGACGGCGCGCATCATCTGCCGCCGGAGCAATTGCCTGCGAAGACTACGGATGTGGCTCTTGATTTGCGGATTGCCTTCCATCGTCTTCATTTCGTCTTTCACTTCCTGTTTGGTCATCCGCAGTTGCTTGGCGTACGAAGCTCGGTTGCGCACGAACTCGATGGAACCGAGAGCGAGCAGCACCGCGGCGGCGCGCCACAACAACTGATCCACCGACGCCGCAATGCGAGCCACTCCAGCGGGCACCGAGGAGAACGGCAGCAGCAGGAGTCCCGGCAGGTTGTCAATAATCAGCAGGTACAAGACGTAGCCCATCACAGCCATTAGCACGAGCGCCTGTACCGCGCTTGGAACGTTCTGCTTGGGCAGCTCCATCAGGCGTTTCATCGGGTTGAACTTAGCGCCTGTAGGGGCAAACCGTTTGAAGCTGACACCCATGTTGGTAGTGGCCAGTTGCAAAAGCACTGTGAAGGCGACAATTCCTGCCGCCGCGATCCCTATCGGCGTGAAGGCCCGGAAAAGCGCGTCTTTTGCCAGCACCGCCACAGTCACCGCGTTAAGCTCAACCACAAATGCGCGGGCCAGCAGGTGCTTCAGATCCTCGGCCATTCCGCGGAACCAGATGGAACCCCAGGAGGTGAGGATGATCACGATGCCGATGTACTGCAGCGCGCTGACAAAGTCTTTCGCCGCGGGAAACTGACCCTCGGCACGAGCTTTTTTGAGCCGTTCAGGAGTTGCTTTCTCTGTCCGTTGGTCAGCCATAGGTTATTGGGTCAGCAGCCGTGTCATAACGCTGAAGAGGCGTCCGGCATGCTGCTCATAAACCCGGGGATACGCGACGAGAGTCCACGACAGCACCAGCATGGCGAGCACCATTTTTAGCGGAAACGCAACCGTGATCAGTTGCACCTGCGCGTTGATCCGGCCGACCAGCGCGAGTGCAAGGTCCACCAGCAGCAGCATCCCGGCGACCGGAAGCGCCAGCCGCAGTCCAGTAGAAAAGACGGTGGCTCCCGCGGTGACCAGCTCTTCAGCCATGGCGACCGTGGGAGTCCACGATCCGGGCGGGTGCGCTTGCAGGCTGGCTGCGAAGATTTGAATCAGGTGCCGGTCGAATCCAAACGCAAAGAAAAGCATGCCCGCAAATAACTGCGCCAGCACCAGCAGGATGCCGGAGTCCGATTGCGTGTTCGGGTCAATCGTGGAGGCATATCCGTAGCCGGCTTGGAACCCAAGGATCTGCAGTCCCATCACCAAAGCCTCGGCCAACAATCCGACCAGCACCCCGGCAGCAATTCCGAGAGCGGCCTCAACGATGATCCAGGCGGTGAGAAGGCCGAGCGATACGCCGGCGGGATCGATCACGGGCCAACGTGAATACAAAGCAAAGGTGAAAGCCAGCGAAAGGACCACACGAGCGGCTGCCGGACCCGCCGTCACTCCAGGGATCGGCAGAAAGGTGAAGACTCCCGATACACGAACCAGCACCAGCAGGAACGCATACAAACTGCCGAGGGGGATAACCAGATCACTTCGCATACCGGCTCAGGTCGCCGAAAAGGGCCGTGGTGTAAGTCATCAGCCGGTTCAACATCCAGGGCATGAGCAGAACGAAGCCGATCAGAAAGGCCGCCAAGCGAGGCGCCGTGCTCACAGCCGAGTCCTGCATGGACGTGGCGATCTGCACAATGTTCATCACCACGCCGACGATGAACCCGACCGCCAGCAGCGGCACGGAAACCCACACCGCGGTCATCAGGGCCTGCTTCACAATGTGCACGGCAAACTCAGGGGTCATATCAGTAGAAACTCTTCAGCAGCGATCCGACCACAAGATTCCATCCATCCACCAGCACGAAGAGCAGGATCTTGAACGGCGCGGAGATCATGACGGGCGGAAGTTGCACCATGCCAATGGTCAAGGTGACCGACGCGACTACCAGATCGATGATCAGGAACGGCAGAAACAACACCGCGCCGATCTGAAAGCCCGTCTTCAACTCGGAAAGAATGTAGGCAGGAATCAGAACACGCAGGTCGAGGTCGGTGGGAGTCTTGGGCTGTGGAGCTTTCGCGATCTCCACAAACAGCCGCACATCCTTCTCACGTACATACCGCGACAGAAAGGTCTTCAGGGGCGCCGATCCGCGCTCCATCGCCGCCTCCGACGTTATCTGGCCGCGTTCCAGCGGAGCCCAAGCAGTGTTATAAATCTCCATCGCCATTGGCTGCGTAATGGCAACCGTCAAAAACAAAGCCAATCCGATCAGCACCTGGTTCGACGGCGTCGTCTGCGTGCCAAGCGCCTGCCGCAGGAAATGCAGCACAATCGTGATCCGCAGGAACGGCGTGATACACATCACGGCCGCCGGCAGCAGCGTCAGCAGCGTCAGCGAGATCGCGATCTGCATCGGCATGCTTAAACCCGCGCCGCCCTTTCCAAGGCCCAACGGCATCAGCCCCTGCAGCAGAATCAGCGCCATCATGAGGGCTGCCCCCCTTGCGGCGAGTCCTTCTCCAGCAACTGACACCCCCCGGGCGAAACGCCGACCAGTACGGTGCGTCCGTCGACGGTCACCAGATGAAGCGAATGCTGCGGCGTCAGCGGCAAGCGCTCCAGCACCTGCATACGCCGTGGCCGCCCAGCCGACCGCGAGGGCATCCCGAACATCACGAGACCGCGGTGCTTGCCGATCACCAGGACCGCGGCGAGCGCTCCCAGCACGATCAGCACACCGGCGGCTTGTTGAAACAAATCCATACGCTTCCGAGGGGAAGGCCGCCTTGGCGGCGGCGCCTCCACTGGATTGGTGCGGATTTCCCCTAGTTCTTCTCCCGGAAATCCGTGATACGGCACCCCAGGGCGTTCCCGAGCACGATCATTTCGGCTGAACCGAGCAGTTGCCCCCCCACCTGGACGTCGCAGTTGTCGCCGGCGGCTCGGTCGGACCGGATTAAACTCCCGTCCTTCAGCGACAGAAGTTGTTCCACCGTCATGGTTCCGCAGGGCAGGCGCGCTTCCACCACCAACGGGATATCGGCAAGCGGCCGGATCTGATCAGGCACGTTCATACAGCAGGATTACCGCTTGATATTCAGCGTTTCCTGACTCAGCTCGTCCGCCGTGGTGATGACGCGCGAGTTGGCCTGGTAGCCGCGTTGATACACAATCAGGTTCGTAAATTCGCGAGCGATGTCCACCGTTGAGGCCTCCAGCGACCGCGCTTTGATGCGCCCGCGTCCGCCTTCACCGGGAAGTCCAATGACCGGTTTGGCCGTTTCGCCGCTCGTCAGGAAGAGGTTGTTGCCTACGGCCGTGAGTGAGTCCGGGTTCGAGGTGATCGCAATGCCGAGAATCGCGATTACGCGCTCTTCGCCGGAATCATAGCGAGCCACTAGGCGTCCTTCGTCGGCCATACCGACTTCCAGAATCTGGCCGGCCCGTACGCCATCCTGAGTTGTCCTCGACATCGACGACGCCGCCTGAGCCTGCGTCAATGTGGGCGCGCCGTTCGGGTCGTAGAAGTTCATATTCACGGTCAGCTCGCCGGCCCCGCTGGTCAACTCCGGCAGCGTAATCGCTACCTGACCATCGGCGAGCTCGGGTGTGAGCAGCATGCCATTCTCGTCGAACGTCACTTCGATGGGATCCGTCAGAAGTTCCTCGGGAGTGTCGCTGGTGGTTTCGCCGGCCACCATGGATGCCTGCATGCTCCAGGCGTTCTCGCCCGTTTTCGTGAAGCTCATGGTGACGACGTGCGTCTTGCCAATGGAGTCGATCACCTCAACCGGCGCACTGAACACAGCATCGTCAGCCGTCGCAGCGTTCAGGTTTGCAAACACTGACATGTTGGCAGTCGGCTTTGCCAGCGAGGTTCCCGCAGGGGCGATGATGTCTCTCAAGTCGGCGCCTACGGTCCCGTCAGCGGCAACCGTGAAGCCCTGCACGCGCTCGCCCGTCAGAGTCTTCAAAGCGCCCGAGCGATCGACCTGAAAGCCGCCGTCGCGGGTGTAGTAGTGGACGTTGTTGTCTCCGCTCACGATGAAGAAGCCGTCACCCTGGATGGCGGCGCTCATCGCACTGCCGGACGACTGAATTGCTCCCTGTGTGAAGTTACGAACCGAGATGGGCCGCGTCACACCCATGCCGACATCGGAACCATCCATCGATTGCGCGACCAGATCTTTGAACGCGACCTCCGATGCTTTGAACCCCGCGGTGTTCACGTTGGCCAGGTTGTGGCCGATGGTATCCACCGCCGACGAATGCGCCTTCAATGCGGCAAGCGCCGTCGAGAACGAGCTAAACATTTTTGTCTTCTCCTGATTTTCCGGACTCCCTCGCAGTGGGGTCCTTCGGCATGGCTTCTATGATTTGGGTTACTTGGGTTCGCAGCCCGTTGATTTCATCGCGAACTCCGATCGTCTGTTCCAACTGGCTGAACTGCGCGAGCTGGCTTAGGAACTCGACTCCATCGGCCGGATCCAGCGGGTTCTGATTGCGAATCTGCGCCACCAGCAATTGCAGGAACGCGTCCTGGCCTACTGTCTGCTTCGCGGCGGGCGTTGTCACCGTGGCTGCGTCAGCGGCGTTCCCGCCGATGGGTGTGAAGGTCACCATAGATACTCCTCGAAATCTTCTTGCGGCTGTGGTTTGCGGCGATGCCCTGAGTCGCTGTCCGCTTCGCCTCGCCGCCCGGGCGCGTGTTTCCAGTCTTGCTCTGAGCTCAATTGCCCCGAGAAAGCTGTTTCGGTCCGAAAACCCTGCTGTCCCAAGCTGCGGGTCAGGTCGGGGAGATGGGTAGCGATATCGTTTGCAGTCCGCGCGTCTTCGGTGCGGACCGTGACTTGCACTGCGCCTCGACGCTCCTGAACCTGCAGGACGACATCATTCAACGGATCGGGAATGCGAATCTCGATGCGCTTCAATGGCGTGCTGGCCGGCGCCGGTGCTTCCGGCATTTCCACGGCCAGCGCTCGAGCCACTGCGGCTGACGGCCTTTCGAGCTCCCGTGCGGGTGTTGCCGAGACAGGCGCCGCTGGACGTTCGATTGTTACGGGTTCCTGCGCCAGCATGTGGTTAGCGAAGGTTGTGGCCGGTCGCGGCGGCGCGGTGGGAAACGCCGCGGGTTTTCCCCTGTCAGTCTCTTCCCCCTCCGTTCCGGTTCCTGCACCGCGGCTGAAGCTCGTCTGCTTATCGGTCGATATGGCGGTTGGTTTCAGCGGCGCTTCGGTCGTTTGTAGCTCGGGCTGAGGCGAGTTCTCCACCTGCTCCTTCGCAGGTAGGATCAACGCATCCATCGCCGTGTGCGGTGTCGGGCGGGCTTGGCGTTCTATCGCGGGTTCCGATGTGGTCGGCGCCGGTGAGGTCTCCACCGCGGCGGACGGCGCTCGATTCGGCTCGATGATTGCGCTCGACTCAACCGGGGCCTGCACGCGCTTCAAAGCGCCGCCAATGATGGGTGCGGGCTCGGCTGAAGGAGTCGCTGTGGGTTTGATCGGAGTCTTTTCGACTTCTTCTATAACTACGTTCTCGAACTCGAGTTCACGCGCTTGCTCCCTCTCGGACTCACCAGCGATCGTCGTCGGTGTTGGTGTTGGCGCAGGAGCCTCGGCAGCAGGAGCCGGAGTAGGAGCAAGCGAAATGGAAACCGTTGCGACATCCCCTTCATTCGTGGCAGGCGTCAAATCGAACTCCGGGATGGCGATCGGAGCCGAAGGCTCAACCGGCGGCTGAGCAACTATGCTGACGGGTACAAACGCAACCAGCTCATCCTCTTCTTCGACGATGTCGGAAGACTCGGGAAGCGCCTGCATCTCGTCCGACGCACCCATCGGCGGCATGCCCATCCAGAACGCCTTCGTGCCTTTGTCGGTGGCGGGCATTGTTGGCGCGCCTTCTTCCGGCACGGTCGCGGTCGTCGCATCCAGCAGCAGATCGGCAAAGGCGATGCTCGCGACGGCGTGCTCATTGGCAGCCGCAGGCGCCGGCACGGAAGCCGACTCACTCGCGATCGCAAGCAGCGCTAAAGGACTCACGCGGCCTTACTATGCATTCTTCCGACCAAACGAAAAGCACTGTAAATCGGCAGTTTGCAGGCATGGCGGCGTCAACGACTTGTCACTCAGCACCGCGCAAGCGTCGCGTTCTTGACGCTGACCCTCTTCACGATCGCTGCAATCATTGGGCTTCTGCGTTGGTCCGGCTCGTGCAATAGGAATCGCCGTATGGATCCCATTACTACCGCTGCAGCCAGCGGCATGCGAGCCCGGCTCGAATCGCTCGACATGCTCGCAAACAACCTCGCTAACTCCGGGACAGCGGGCTACAAGGTGGATCGCGAGTTTTATTCGCTTTATCAGGACGCCGAAGCGGCGGGCGGCGTGCTTGCTCCGGTCATCGATAAGCCCTGGACGGACTTTTCGCAAGGCATGCTGCAAAGCACGGGACGACCGCTGGACCTGGCGCTGGACGGCAAAGGCTTCTTCGCCGTGAATGGGCCATCGGGACCGCTGTATACCCGCAACGGTGCGTTTCGCGTTGCGCCGTCCGGCGATGTCACCACCGCTGAAGGATATCCCCTGCGGATCGCAGGCGCCAACACCACGCTGCGCTCGACTTCCAATGCACCGATCGAGATTAGCGCCGACGGCTCGGTAACACAAGGCGGGGCGGCGCTCGGCAAGCTGGAATTGGTTGACTTCGGACCGGGGGCGCTGGCCAAGCAGGGAACAAGCTACTTCCGCCCGATTGAGGGCGCCACGCCCGCAGCCCCAACTTCCGCACAAGTGCAGCAGGGCAAGCTGGAAAGCTCCAATGTTCCAAGCGCCGAGTCGGCCGTGCGACTGGTGAGCATCCTGCGGCAGTTCGAGATGCTGCAGCGCGCCATCACGATTGGCGGCGAGATGAATAAAAGATCGCTTGAAGAAGTCGCCCGGGTTGGGCAGTAGGAGAGATAAACATGATTCGTGCACTTTACAGCGCCGCGAGCGGAATGACCGCCCAGCAAACCAACGTCGACAACATTTCGCACAACCTGGCGAACGCGAACACCACCGGCTTCAAGGCCCGACGCGCACAGTTCCAGGACCTTCTGTATCAGACCGTGGTGCAGCCCGGGTCGGCGGCCACACAACAGACATCGGTGCCGACGGCTCTCCAGGTCGGGCTCGGCACGCGAGCCGCATCGAACGAAGTCATCTTCACGCAAGGCAACTTCGCGCAGACCAACAACCCGCTGGACTTGGTAATTCAAGGTAAGGGCTTCTTCCAGATCCGCACCGCATCGGGCGAACTCGCATACACGCGTGATGGCGCCTTTCACCTCGATCGCGACGGCAACATGGTCACGCTGAACGGCGACGCTTTAGAGCCGTCCATCACTCTGCCTAAGGAAGCGCAGTCTATCTCCATCGGAGCCGACGGCACTGTGAGCTACATGCTGCCGTCGCAAACTACGGCGCAGCAGGCGGGGCAGATTCAGCTCGCCGATTTTCAAAATCCTGCGGGATTGCAAAGCATCGGGGGCAACTTATATAAGCCGACATCGTCGTCAGGCGATCCGATCGCAGGCGTGCCGGGCGGACAGGAAGGCATGGGCGCGCTGCTGCAGGGCTACCTCGAGCAGTCAAATGTCAGCGTGGTGGAAGAGTTCATCAACCTGATCGTCAGCCAGCGAGCCTATGAAGCGAATTCGAAAGTCGTGAAAGCCGCGGATGAGATGTATCAACAGGTCAACAATCTGACCCGCTGAGGATTCCGATGATAATTCCGCTTCTTCTCGCGTTGGCATGCATTCCGGTGGACGGGCCGAAGCTGCTCGCGCGTCATGCCGCCATGGTTGTGGCAGAGTTCGCGCAGCTTGCTCCCGACACCGAACTCGGTTATGCGCCGCTGCCGGGCGTCGTTCGCGTGATGCGGGGCGACGAAATAACGCGGTTAGCAGCCAAGCACGGCATTACGGCGCCGGCCACCGAACTCTGCTTCGCGTGGCCGATGAAGCCGCTCGACGTCGAGCAAGCGACGGAAGCGATGCGGAAGACGCTGCCGGAAAGCACGCGGATGGAAGTGCTGGAAGTAAGTCGCGCGGCGGTGCCGGAGGGTGTGCTGGAGTTTCCGCTCGATCGGCTGCAAGGGAATATCTGGCGAGGCGCCGTACGCTACAACGGCACGGCACGGTTTGATGTATGGGCTCGAGTGCGGCTGCTGGCCCGGCAAACCCGCGTGGTGACAACGGCGCCGCTCCGCACCGGCGACATCATCACTGCGGGGCAACTCCGCATCGAAGATATCGAGGATGCGCCTGTGGAGGACCTGGTAACCACCGTTAAAGAAGCAGTCGGGAAGATTTCCAAGCGCGTGCTCCCCGCCGGAACGATCCTGAAAACTCAGCATCTGGAGAGCGCGCCCGCGGTGATGAAGGGTGACGCTGTGCGGCTGCATGCCGTCGTCGGACACGCGCATGTTTCCGCGGAGGTGAAGGCGCAGACCCCCGGCAGGATCGGCGACGTGATCGCCGTTAAGAGCGCCAGTAGCGGCCGCCTGATGCGGGCTCGCATCGAGGCGCCAGGAGAAGTGAGGTTGTCGCAATGAAAGTCCTGATGATAAGTCTGCTGTTCGCGGGAACGATGATGGCTAAAAAGCCAGCCGTTCCCAAGCCGACCGAACTCGAACTGTACCTGCAGCAAGCGGCGCAAAGAGCAACGTCGGCTATTGCGCCGGCTCCCGGAGCGATCTGGACGCCTGGAGCGCGGTTGGGCGACGCTGCGCTCGATCTTCGCGCGCGGCATGTGGATGACATCGTGACCGTAGTTGTGGAAGAGCGCGCGTCGGCCGTGTCGCGGGGTTCGGTGAGCTCATCGCGCAACTCGAGCGCCAATGCCCGCGTGGATACGGCCCTTGGTCCTCGCACAACAGGATGGCTGCCCAACTTGGCGGGCTTATCGAGCGACCAGAAGCTGGATGGCCAGGGTGAGACGGTGCGGGAAACCGTGCTCAGCACTGTGCTGGCAGCGCGGGTTACAAACGTGCTGCCCAATGGCAATCTCGTAATCGAAGGCGAGAAGGCCGTGACGGTGAATGCGGAGACGCAGCGTGTGCTGGTGCGCGGGATTGTGCGCCCCGTGGATCTGTCCACGGGCAATGCCGTGCGCTCGGACCAGATCGCGATGATGGAAGTCAGCGTCGCTGGACGCGGCGTGATTGGGGACGCAGTACGCCGCCCGCACTTCCTGTATCGATTGCTGCTGGGCTTGCTGCCTTTCTAGAGTTTCTTATGAGGAATCTTCTTATCTGCACCTTGATGGCTTCGACGCTATGCCCTGGAGCCACGCGTTTGAAAGAGCTCGTCAGCATCGAAGGTGTGCGCGACAACCAACTTGTCGGCTATGGTCTGATCGTCGGATTGAATGGCACGGGCGATCGCAGGCAGACGCTCTTCTCGGCGCAAAGCTTAAGCAATCTGCTGCAGCAAATGGGTGTTGCGGTGAATCCGCAAGCGATGCGCGTGAACAACACCGCGGCCGTGATGGTGACGGCGACGCTGCCTCCTTTCGCGCGCCCCGGAACTCGCATCGATGTGACCGCTGCGGCCATCGGAGACGCATCCAATTTGCAAGGCGGCCTGCTGGTGATGACGAGCCTGCGCGGTGTGGATGGTCAAGTGTACGCCGTTGCGCAGGGACCCCTCGTCACGGGCGGGTTTGTCGCCGGAGGCGCGGGAAACAAGCAGACGGTGAATCATCCCACTGTCGGTCGTATCGCCAACGGGGCGACGGTCGAGCGGCCTGCTCCGGCAGTCACCTTCAGCAATACGATTCGCCTTCAGTTGCGTCACGCCGACTTCACCACATCGGCTCGGATCGCGGCGGCAGTAAATAAGCAGTTCGGAGGTGAAGAAGCTCCCGTCGCGCGCGCACAGGATGCCGCGACCGTGGAGATCACGCCGCCGGCGCCGTACGCGTCTCGACCCACTGAGTTCATTGCGGCGATGGAGGTGGTCACCGTGGAATCCGACCAGCTCGCCAAGATTGTTGTGAATGAGCGAACGGGCACAATCGTGATGGGACGCGAGGTGCAGATTCTGCCGGTGGCGATCATGCATGGGAGTCTGTCTATCGAAGTCACCACGCAGTTCGATGTGTCCCAGCCCGCCCCGCTATCGGGCGGGACAACGCAGATCGTGCCTCGTGTATCCGTCGGCGTGAAGGAGGACCGCGCCAAAGACTTGACGATTCCCAAAGGCGCCACAGTGGACGACCTTGTCCGAGCCCTCCATTCGATCGGCGTCACTCCGCGCGACGTGATTGCGATTCTGCAAAACATCAAAGTGGCCGGCGCGCTTGCGGCCGAGATTGAGCTGATATGAAGATCGATAGCGTATCGGGAATTGCCCCTGTCGCGCCTCCGGAAGACGTCGCGAGGCTGAAGAAATCCGCCGGCGAATTCGAGTCGCTGCTGATCGCGCAGATGCTGAAATCTGCGAGAGAATCGGGGAGCGGGTGGTTCGGTACGGGCGATGACGAAGCGTCCTCCACCACGGCAGGGTACGCCGAGGAACAGTTTGCCCAGACGATCGCCTCACAAGGTGGTCTCGGGATCGCTTCGATGCTGGTGAAAGGCCTGGAAGCCGACCAGCAGCGCATCGATTTGCAGAATTCGCTGAGGACACCGTAAGGATTCCCGCCTGGCGGGTACCAATCCGGTGGAGTCGCCAGAGATTGAACCCGACCGGGCACAACCAAACCTTCCTCGACTGGGTTCTTACCTACGACGCGATCCTGTGGAAGATTGCGCGCAGCTATGCGCCATACGGTGAGCACACAGATCTGCATCAGGACCTGCTGATCGCCTTGTGGCACGCGGCCCCCTTGTATCGCGACCACGCCAAGCCGTCGACCTTTATCTACCGTGTCGCGTTGAACTGCGCTCTAAACTGGAGCCGCAATCGAGCGCGTTATCACCGGCGTTACGTTGAGCTAGACGAAACCGCCATCCCCGTCGTTGCCGCGCCGGAAATGCAAGAGCAGGAACGCCGAGTTGAGCTTCTTTATGCCGCGCTCGCAGCCTTGCCGGAAGCGGACCGTTCCCTGGCGCTGCTGCACCTGGACGGCATCAGCTACCGGGACATCGCCGAAGTGCTCGGCATCACTGAAAACCACGTTGGAGTGAAGTTGAATCGCGTTCGAAAACGCCTGGCCGAACAGCTGCGCCGGATGGAGGAGAAACAATGAACATCGAGCAATACGAATCTGCGTGGCGATCCACGACGCCACCCCCAATGCATCGCGAGGACATCTCGGTGCTCATGCAAAAGCTGGCAAGGTCAGCGCGGGGCAAGCACATCGTGATGTCGATCTGCGCGTTCAACGCAATCGCGGCGATGGCGCTGACGGTGTACGTGCTCCTCTTTCGGCGTCCTGTCGACGGCGCCGAACTTGCTTCGGCGCTGCTGCTGCAAACGTTCCTAACGGTCGCGGTGGTTGTGCTTCGGCGGCGTCAGCAGAAGCGCCGGGATGCCTTGCGGGCCGCGACTCTCAGCGTGCGCGATTCGGCTGAAGCTGCATTCGCGAGCGTCACCGGAGAAATGCGAGACATCGGCTTGCTGTTCTGGGCGGCCGCGGCGGTGTTACCGATGCTGGCTTTATGCGTCTGGCAACTGATGTCCTCGGGAAAGATGACCACCAAGGCTGCGCTTAGCTTCGGGCTTGTGTGCGTGGTGATCATCGCGGGAAACGCTGCCATCCAATGGCGTAGATATCATCACTCCCTGGCGCCGCAGCGCGAACGCCTCGAAACGTTCGTCAATGCTATGAAGGAAGAGGCGTAGGCGGTCATGCGATTGCTAATCGTTGGTTTACTAGTAACGCTGCCGGGGTGGGGTGAAGACCTGCTGGACAAGCACTTCGCCGCAATCGGCGGAGCCCAGCGCTTGAACCAAGTGCAGACGCGTGTCAGTGAAGGAACGTTGGAGATGCCTGGGGGACGCGCGGCGCTGACGATCTGGCAGAAGGCTCCGGATCGCGCTGTGCTCGAGCTTCGCCTTCCCGGCGGCACGATCCGTCGCGGCTTCGACGGAGCCTCCGGCTGGGAGGACAGCACGCGCTCGGGCCCCCGTGCGATGGCGCCAACCGCCCAAAAGGCTTTTGCTGAGGAGCACGCCCTGTCCGCCAGAACGAAGGAGCAGATTTTAGCCAAGTACCCGAAGCGGACACCGGCCGGAGCAAATCAACTCCGTCTCACGCCGCAGGATGGAAGCGCGCCGGAACTGTGGACGTTCGATCCCGATACGCATCTGCTGACACGAATCAACCGCGAAGTGGACGCCGGCCCGCAGGGTATCGTGCCTGTGACTGTGATCCTGGCAGACTATCGCAAGGTAGGCGACCTCCTGCTCCCGCATACGGTCCAGACTAAAACAAGCGTCTCGACAGTTACGCTGCGTCTCGATAGCGTTCGCGAAGGCGAGCCGCTTTCTGACGCGCTGTTCGCTCCGAAGGCACAGCAGCCGTGACGCGCCGAATCCTGCTGTCGTTGATCGCCGCCGCGCCCGCTTTCTCGTCGAGCAAGTTAGACACACCCAGCTTGTCGACGTCGGTCATCGTCAACGGCAAGGTCGTACGAAGCGAGGCCATTGGTCTCGCCGACATAGAAAATGGTGTGCCCGCGACCACGAAGTCGGTGTATCGGTACGCGTCGATCTCCAAGCCGATCACAGCGGCGGCCGTACTGAGCCTGGCACAAGAAGGCTTGCTGGACCTGGACGCGCCCCAAAAGCAATGGAAGCTCAAATGGCCCGTTACAGCGCGCCAACTCCTTGGCCAATTGGGCGGCATCCGGCACTACAGCGGTCGCTCGGAGGCGCTGAATACCACGTTCTACTCCACGCTGGCG